>NZ_JBHTSA010000002.1:0-197746 GCF_042795405.1 Streptomyces sp. NPDC056480
GCCGTGGTCATGCTCCCCGCCTCTCCTGCGGCTCGTCGTCCGGGGCGTATCGCAACCCATTCGGACGGTGAGGGACAGGGAACGGACACCGGTCTGCGACGAACGGTCGCACCGAGCGGCGAATGGTACGGCGAGCGGTCAGGAGGCGGCCGACCGGAGTCGCTGCGTCCGTTTCAGCGGGGTTCTCACGCCCTGCGGCCCTGACCCTTGACTGCGGCTTTCTCGCGAGATCAATTCATATGAAGAAATGTTCATCCCATGAATCGGGCGGGCCGACATGACCTCACGCACCAGACCCGCGGGTGCGGTGGCGCTCGCCGCCGTCCTGCTCGCGGCGGCGACCGGTTGCACCGACGAGAGCGGCCCGGCCGGGGGAGCACCCAGCCCCGAGGCGAGTAGCGGTCGGCCCGGATCCGCACGGCCGGCCGTGCCGTCCGCCGCGCCCGGCGGGGCGTCCGCGCCCACCGGATTCACCCTCGTCGCCTCAGGAGACGTCCTTCCGCACGACTCGATCATCCGCCGCGCGGCCGAGGACGCGGGCGGGGACGGCTACGACTTCACGCCGATGCTCTCCGGTGTGAAGTCCGTCGTCTCCCGGGCCGACCTGGCCATCTGCCATATGGAGACCGTGTACGGGCAGGAGGGCGGGCCCTACACCGGCTACCCCGCCTTCAAGTCGCCGCCCGAGGTCGCCGCCGCGCTCAAGGCCACCGGATACGACTCCTGCTCCACCGCCTCCAACCACACCCTCGACGACGGAGCGGCGGGCCTCGGCCGCACCCTCGACGCCCTGGACCGGGCCGGTGTCCGCCACGCCGGCTCGGCCCGCACGGCCGAGGAGGCGGCGAAGCCCACACTGCTCGAGGCGGGCGGCGCCACCGTGGCCCAGCTGGCCTACACGTACGACACCAACGGCTATCCGATGCCCGAGGGGCAGCCCTGGGCCGTGCGGATGCTCGACGAGCAGCAGGTGATCGCCGACGCCCGCGCCGCCCGTGCGGCCGGCGCCGACGTGGTCGTGGTCAGCGTCCACTGGGGTACCGAGTGGCAGACCGAACCCGACGAGCGGCAGCTCGCGCTCGGCCGGGCCCTCACCGCCTCGCAGAGCGGCGGCCGCCCCGACATCGACCTGATCATCGGAACGCACGCCCATGTCCCGCAGGCGTACGAGAAGGTCAACGGCACCTGGATCGTCTACGGGATGGGCGACCAGATCGCCGGGGACATGATCAACCACGAGGGCGCCCACGACCCCCGCGGCAACCAGGGCAGCATCGGCCGCTTCACCTTCGGCCCGCCCAGGACGCCCGGCGGGCGCTGGGAGGTCACCAAGGCCGAGTTCGTGCCCCAGTGGTTCGACACCGGACGCGGCCGGGTGGTCAACCTCGGCGCCGCCGACGGGACCGACCCGCGGCTCACCGAGATCCGGGACGCCGTCCGGAAGGTGGTGCTCAGCCGCGGCGCGGCCGAGGACGGCCTGGTGATGGGCAGGTAGCCCGCCACCCGTCGCAGCAGCCGGTCAGGGTGCGCGGCGGGCGGTCACGGCAGTGACGGGCCTGGCGCGGCGCCCCTGGTCGCGGCGGCGGCCGGGCCGGTCACGGCACGACGGTGACCGGCCAGCGGCCCGCCTTCACGAGCCGGACGGCCACCGAGCCCACGAAGCGGTGACCGGCCGACTCGGAGGCGCCCACCACCACGGCGTCCGCCGTCAGCTCCTCCGCCGCCTGGACCAGGCCCGCGTAGGCGTCGCCGCGGAAGGTGTGGAACTCCCACCGCATCCGCCAGAGGTCCTTCACGCGCTCGGCGGAGGTACGGATCTCCGCGACCAGCTCCTGGGCGATCTCCTCGGTGGTTCCCACCGTCGGCGCGCCCATGGCGGCCCCCGCGGTGATCACCGGCTGCACGTAGACGAGCGCGAGCAGGGCGTTCTGCCGCCGTGCGAGCCCGGCCGCGTACGCCGCCGCGCGCAGCGAGGAGTCGGAGCCGTCGACTCCCGCCATGATCACTTTCGGGCCGTCGGTACCGCGTTCGAACCGATCGGGCTGCTGTTCGCTCACCCTTCGAGGTTATCGGCTCATCGGGTGCTTTCGGTGGGGCGGTCGGTGTCGATGAGCCGCGCGGACCCTCATCCGTATGAACCATTAGTCATGAAAAAGGATCAGATGCCCACGGGGCGTCGCGCGGTGCTGCGACTGGCCGCCGCGCTCGGGGCCACCGCCACCGTCGGAGTCATCGCGGCCGACCGGCTCGCGGCACCCGAACGGACCGGCGGGACCGCCGCGCCTCCCGCCCCGCCGGGCCGGGGAGCGGGCCCCGCCGCCGGCCCGCAGGCGCAGGCCGCCCGGCTGCGCCCCACCGCGTACCGCCTCCAGCCGATGACCGCGTACGCGCCCCCGGCGTACCGACGGGCCGTGCCGCCGGTCCGGCAGCGCCCCTTCCTCAGCATGTCCGGGGTCGGCCGCTCGATGGTGCTCAGCTTCGACGACGGCCCGGACCCCCGCTACACCCCGGGCATCCTGGAGACCCTGCGCCGCCACGACTGCCGGGCCATGTTCTTCGTCTGCGGCGAGATGGCGGCCGAGAACCCGGACCTGCTGCGGGAGATGGCCGCGGACGGGCACGTCGTCGGCAACCACTCCTGGTCGCATCCCCTCATCCCCAAGCTGAGGCCCTCCCGCATCCGCGACGAGCTCGGCTCCACCAGCGAGGTCGTCGAACGGACCCTGGGGAACGCCCCGCTCTGGTACCGCGCGCCCTACGGGGCCTGGAACCGGCACTCCTTCGAGATCGGGGCCGAGCTCGGCATGGAGCCGCTCGCCTGGACCGTCGACACCCTGGACTGGAAGGAACCCGGCGCCGACACCATCGTCCGCCGGGTCCTCGACGGTGCCGCGCCCGGCGCCGTCGTCCTCTCCCACGACGCCGGCGGCGACCGCGCCCAGAGCGTGACCGCGCTCCGCCGTTATCTGCCCGAACTCCTCGACGCGGGCTACCACATCACCGTCCCCCGGCGCTGACCACGGCGGTACGGGCGGCGCGTGCGCGGTACGGGCTCCGGCACGGGAAGGGGGCCCAGCACGGGAAGGGGCCCCGGCACGGGAAAGGGCCCCGGCGCCACCAGGTGCCGGGGCCCTTCGCCGTGCCCCGCTAGCGGGAGCCGATCATCCGCGCGTACACCACGACGTTCCCGTCGTAGCCACGCGCCCGCGTGTAGCCGCCGCCGCAGGTGATGACCCGGAGCTCGGGCTCGCCCGTGTCGGCGTACACCTGCACGCCCGGGAAGTTGTCCTTCGAGTACACCTCGAGCCCGTAGATCTCGAAGACCGCGATCCGGCCGTCGTACCGCTCGACCTCGATGTGCTGGCCCTTCTCCAGGGAGCCCAGGCCGTAGAAGACCGCCGGTCCCTGGGCGTTGTCGACATGGCCGACGACCACGGCGGTGCCGCGCTGGCCTGGGGAGATGCCGTTCTGGTACCAGCCGGCGAGGTTGGCGTCCTGGGGCGGCGGGGCCGCCACCCAGCCGTCCGGGTCCAGACCCACGTCCATGATCGGGGCCGCGACCTGGATCGCCGGGATCCTGATCCGGGAGGCGGGGGCGAAGGGCAGCGGTTCCAGACCCTCGGTCGCCCCGTCCGGCGGGGTGACCGGGCGCGCCACCGGACGGGCCGCCGCGGCGGGCTGCGGAGGCCCGTCCGCGAGGTCCACGCCGTTGCGCATCATCGCGATCCCGGACAGCATGGCGAGGGTCAGGACGCCCCAGGGGCGGCGTCTCCTGCGCTGGAAGACGCGGAAGTCCTTCGGGGGCATGGTTCTCCCTTCGTGGCGTCGTCAGAACGGTAAAGCCGACCTGACGGACCGTCGCGCCGGACGGAGCGAACGGGTGGGGGCCGCCGCCGGACGGGTGTCGGAGCCGCGGATACGGGTGCGCCGGCGGCCCCCTCGACCCCGCGCGCCCGGGGGCGGCGCGGAGCGTGCTCCGGGCGCCGGGCGGCCGTCGGGCGGGTGACACCGGGCTGACCCATCCGAGTAATCGTCAGATAACCAGCCCACTCGGCCCTGACCTGCGGTTCCTCCTCCTTCGAAGCCCTGATTCCGGGCGTGTCGCCTCACCGGGGTGGACCAGTGCCGAAATGCGCGGCTCGCTCCGACTTGTGATGGTTCGTCATGGAAGGCGTACTCGTCGACACTCCCGGAGCACCGCTTTGGGGCGTCTTCCACTGGAGGTTCAACCATGCGTGCAGCACGCACTCTGGCGGTGACCGCCACCGCGATCGCGGCGGTCGGCCTCGCGGCCCCCCTTGCCGCCGCCACCTACGGTCCGGGCAACGTCGTCAGCGGTGGCTCCAACAACACCCCGAGCAACGTCACCGTCAGCCCCTTCGAGGTCCACCCGGGGTCGACGCTCACGATCACCGCCAGGGGCTGCAACCGTGGCGGCACGGTCACGTCCAACGCCTTCCCGGACGCCACCCTCTCGGGTGGCAACGGCGTCTCCACCGCCGTCGCCCGCGTCTACAACAACGCCACTCCCGGCAACTACAACCTGGCTGTCAGGTGCAACGGCGGCTCCAACGTGGTCACGGAGCCGTTCCGGGTCCTCCCGGGCCGCGGCGCCCAGGGCGGCCTCGGCGGCTCGCTGGCTCCCAGCTCCACGGAGATGGCCGTCGGCGGCAGCCTGGTCGCCGCCGCCGCGCTCGGCGGCGGGCTCTTCATCGTCCGTCGTCGCCGTATGACCGGTGCGGGGGTCTGACCGGTCGAACCTCCCGGTCGGCCCGCTCCGCCCGTCGCCCCCGAGTCCCTGCCGGGACCCGGGGGCGACGGGCGTCCGCGACGCCGGGCACCGACACCGGACCGGTCACGACGGCCGCTCAGTGACGACGGGCCGAGCCGGAGCGGCGACGCACCACGTACACGCCGCCGACGGTCGCGGCGAGCACGAGGGCGCCTCCGGCGGCCAGTTGGAGCGGTTCGAAGCCGCCCGCCGAACCGCCCAGACCACCCTGCACACCACGCGGGGGAGTGAGGATGGTGGAGCTGATGGTCGGGGTGGCGGTGGGAGTGCCGCTGATCGTCAGCGTCGTGGTGTCCGAGATCCCGCCGGTGCAGTTGAACGACACCGTGTACACGGCGCCGCGTCGCGCGTCCAGGTCCACCGTGGCGATGGCCGCGGAGCCCGGCGCGATGGTGACGGTGTCGAAGATGCCGGCCGAGGCCGTCGCCGTACTGGCGCAGCCGGGGGCGCTCAGCGTCACCCGGCCGCCCGGGGCGACGACCGAGGGCGACACGACGAAATCGCCCGGTGCCTTGGCCCGTGCCGCTCGCGGGTTCGGTGCGGGAGCACCGTCCGCCGCGACGGCGGTGGGGGCGGCCAGGGCGAGGGCGGCCGCCCCCAGCAGGGCAGTGGACGCGGCACGTATCGCGCGCATGGTGAATCCTCCGGGTCCCGAGGGGCAGCCGCGGAAAGGGGGTTTCCGCGAAAGACCGTGCGTACACCTCGTTGTCCGGAACGCTAGAAGCGCACTACCACAGCCGCGAGCGCAGACGTGCGAATGGGGCACGCATGTCCCCCGAGTGGCTCATCCGGCCGTGTCGCCTCACGGTGTGAGCTGCGGGAACAGATCGGTGAACGGCGCGGCGGTGGCCGAGATGCCCCGGCCGAACGGCGCGTCGAAGTCCCAGATGAGGAACAGCAGGAAGGCGATCAGCACGCTGAAGAGTCCGGCGAGCAGCAGTTCGCGCCCGGTTCTGCGGATCTGCAGGGTGAAGATCAGTCCGACCGTCACCAGGGCGCCGATGATCAGGCCGAACCACACCACCCCCGGCATGGTCGCCCCCGCGTTCTGCCCCCGGGCTCCCCGGGCGTCGTCGGCCACCGCCACCTGGTCGACCAGCGGCTGGTAGGCCTGCCCCTCGAAGTCGTCGGCCGGCCGGTAGTCGGTGACGCTGCGCCGCACCTTCTCCAGGAGCGCGGTGCCCTCCTCGCTCAGCTCGCCGTTCTCCGCCATGTACGTCCACTCGTCGTCGACGACGTAGCGGACGTACGCGTCGACGTCGGCCCGGATGCGCTCGCGGACCGCCTGCGGGTACACCTCGACGCGGGCCGAGATCTCGTGCATCGCCTGCGCCTCCTGCCGCACGGTCTCCTGGGCGGCGCCGCGGGCCTCCCAGACGCCGGCGATGGCGAGGCCGAGGACGATCGCGTAGATCACGCCGATCATCATCGTCATGTACTCGATGACGTCCGGGGTCTCGCTCGGGTCGTCGTCCTCGGGGATCCGGCGGTGGTTGATGACGACGATCGTGAGGACGACGGCGCACGCGGCGGCCATCGCAAGGGTGAGAACAAGCCATTCAGACATGGATTCCTCTTGTGGGATTCAGAGGGGCGGAGAGGCAGGGGGCAGAGAGGCGGACGGGGCGTCGGAGTCGTCGGGGCCGCGGGTCACTTGGACCGGGGGCGCAGGATCGCGGTCGCGAGCACCGCGGGCGCGGTGATCATGAGGGTCGCCGTGACGACGGAGGTGCCGCTCTTCGGCTGGGGGCGCGAGACGCGCCGGTAGTGGGGCAATGCCACGGGGCCGGGCGCCGGGGGCCGGGGGCGCACGGTGGGCGGCGGCGTCGGGCTCGGGCTCGGCGGGGGCGGCGCGGGCGGGGCGGGCGCGGGCTCCGGCGGCCTCGTGGCCGGAGGCGCGGGGGGCGGTGGCGCCGGGCGGGGAGCCGGCCTGGTGGACGGTGGCTTCGGCGCGGGCCGGGGCGGAGGAGGGGTCGGCCGTGGAGGCGGCTCCGGCTTCGGTGACGGCGTGGGCGTCGGGGAGGGAGAGGGGGACGGCGGTTCGGGCGTCGGCGTCGGCGTGGGAGAAGGCGTCGGCGTCGGGGAAGGCGTGGGAGTCGGCGTCGGCGTGGGCGTGGGGGACGGGCACGGCGGGGGCGGCTCGGTCGGGCAGGGCTTCGGGTGGTGGTGATGGCCGTGCCCCTTTCCCTTGCCCTTCCCTGGGCTGCCGTGGCCGTGGCCGTGGCCGTGGCCGTCGCTGTGGCCGTGACCGTCGCCGGCGATCGCCACCGCGACGTGGGAACCGCCCGGGCCTGTCGAGGCGTAGGCGCAGGCGTCCGCGGCGGCGGGCACGGGAGTGGTGAGAAGCCACACGAGTGCGAGGGCCGCCAGCGACCGCGCGAGGAGTGATCCGTACAGAGACACGCCGTCGAGCTTGATCACAGGCGCGGCGCGCCGGGGCGGAATCGAGCGGGATTCGCCGGATGGAGCGGATCTCGGGGCGCGGTGGTTTGACGTTTCGCCTCGGCCGAAGTCGGCCGGGGCGGCGCGGCGGGGCTCAATGCCCGGGTATCGCCGGGCAGATGGATTCCGGAAGACGGCGGACCGGGTCCGTTCCGGCCTCGGATCGATAACTGTCCGGTTGTCGCCCTGTCGGACGGGAAGGAGAACGGGGCATCCTGCACCGGCGACCAGACGCCTCCGACGGCAACAACCGAGGTACGGGCGGGGCCTGGGCGTCCGGCGCGGGGAGCCGCACTCGGCCCAGGAGCCGACGCACACTCATATGCACGTGAATTTGCACAGCCTGAAGGCGTGAACTCTTCGTTCCCAAGAGCACGTGCCAATGGCGTGTGACCAAGAACGGACCGCGAATTTCCGTTTCTACTCGCTCTCTCGGCGGGCGATCAGTAGCCTCACCTCGAACACCGGCCGCGAACACATGGCCGCATCCCCCATGGCGACTTGTTGGAGACATTGATGGAGCGTCCCGCCTGGGCTCCGCCTGGTATCGACATTTCGGTGCCGAGCGTGTCCCGTATGTACGACTTCTATCTGGGCGGCTCGCACAATTTCGAAGTGGACCGGGAAGCGGCGCGCAAGGCCATGGAGTTCATGCCTGGCCTGCCCAAGATCATGCAGGCGAACCGTGCCTTCATGCGGCGCGCAGTCCGCCACGCCGTTGACAACGACGTCACCCAGTTCCTGGACATCGGCTCCGGCATACCCACCTTCGGCAACGTGCACGAGGTCGCCCGGACCGCCGACCCCGCGGCCCGGGTCGTCTACGTCGACCACGACCCGGTCGCCGTGGCCCACAGCCGCGCCGTCCTGGAGGGCGACGAGGGTGCCGCGGTCGTCGCCGCGGACCTGCGCAAGCCGGCCGACATCCTCTACAGCCCCGAGGTGTCCCGACTCCTCGACCTGGAGCGGCCGGTGGCCCTGCTCCTCGTCGCCGTCCTGCACTTCCTGGAGGACCAGGACCGGCCGTACGAGGCCGTCACCGAACTGCTCGACGCCCTCGCGCCCGGCAGCCTCCTGGTGCTCACCCACGCCTCGTACGAGGGCATCCCGCTCTCCGAGGAGCAGGCCGGCGGCACCGTCGGGGTCTACCGGAACATCCGCAACCCGCTGGTGATGCGCTCCGGCGCCCAGATCACCCGCTTCTTCGAGGGCACCGAACTGATCGAGCCCGGCCTCGTCCCGATGCCCCACTGGCGTCCGGACAGTCCGGTCGAGGAGGAGGATCCCTACGCCTTCTCCGGGTTCGCAGGGGTGGGGCGCAAGGCGTGAAGGTCCCGTCTCAGCCGTCCGGCGGCGTTGCCGAAGCCGACGGCCCGGAGGACAGACTCAGGCGGTTCGTCACCATCTGGAGCCGTGCCATCTTCCCGGTGACCGCCACCTCGCTGACGCGTGCCGAGTTCGAGGTCCACCTGCTGCCGCTGGCCCGCACCCTGTACGACGCGCTGCACGCCCGGCCGTTCGACACGGCCCCGGCCCAGCGCACCGGCGCGGAGCTCGTCGCCGCCCACTGCACCGACCCGGACGCCCTCGGCCGCAGCCTCGGGGTCGTGGACTCGTACCTGGTGCTCTACTGCGGTACGGAGTCGGAGCTACCCGCCGAGGAGCTCAGGGCGCGCTGCTCCCGGCTCCAGCACGCGATGGCCACCGGCTACGCCCAGGCCCTGCGCGAGCGGACCCGGGCCGAGCAGGAGGCCATCGCGCGCTCCGCGCTCTCCGCCCGCAGCGCCGCCGAGATCGCGCTGCACGCCACCGAGAGCCGCTTCCGGGCGGTCTTCGACGGGGCGGCGATCGGCATCGGCATCGCCGACCTCGACGGCAACGTCCTGGAGGTCAACGAGACCCTCACCCGCATGTTCGGCGGAATGGAGGGGCCGCTGCGCAGCCGGAACGTCAGCGAGTGGGTCCACCCGGAGGACGGCCCGCACGTCTGGAAGCTGTACGACGAGCTGGTCCGCGGCGACCGTGAGCACTACCGGGTCGAGAAGCCGTACTACCGCGGCGACGGAACGGTTCTCTGGACCAACCTCACCGTCTCGCTGCTCCGCGACGCCGAGGGCAACCCCCAGTACCAGCTGGCCCTCATGGAGGACACCACCGAGCGGCGCCTGCTCCATCTGCGCCTGCGGTACGAGGCCACCCACGACGCGCTGACGGGGCTGCCCAACCGGACCCTGTTCTTCGAGCGTCTGGAGAAGGCCCTCGCGCCCGGCGACAACGCCCGCTTCGGCCTCTGCTACCTGGACCTCGACGGCTTCAAGGTCATCAACGACAGCCTCGGCCACTCCACCGGCGACCGGCTCCTCGTCGAGGTCGCCGACCGGCTGCAGAGCTGCGTCACCGGGTCCGGCGAGATGGTGGCCCGGCTCGGCGGCGACGAGTTCGTCGCCCTCACCACCGGCGCCGCCGGCGAACAGGACGTCACCGAACTCGCCGACCGCATCCTCGCCGCCCTCGCCACCCCCCTCCGCATCGACGGCCGCGAACTGACCGTCCGCGGCAGCCTCGGCGTCGTCGAGGGTCCGGCAGGCGAACGCACCCCCGCCGAGGTGCTGCGGAGCGCCGACATCACCATGTACCGGGCCAAGTCCGCCGGCGGCAACCGCTTCGAGCTCGCCGACCCGGAGGCCGACGCCCGCGCCATCACCCGGCACGGCCTCACCACGGCCCTGCCGACCGCGCTGGAACGCGGCGAGTTCTTCATCGAGTACCAGCCGCTCGTCCACCTCGACGACGGCAGTGTGCACGGAGCGGAGGCGCTCGTGCGGTGGTGCCACCCGCAGCACGGAGTGCTCGGCCCCGACCGGTTCATCCCGCTCGCCGAGGACACCGGGCTCATCGTGCCGCTCGGCCGCTGGGTGCTCCAGGAGGCCGTGCGCCAGGCCCGCTTCTGGCAGGCCCGGCACGCCGACGGCGGGCCGCTGCGGATCAACGTGAACCTCTCCCCGACGCAGCTCCACCACCCGCGTCTGGTCGCCGACACCGTCGACGTCCTGGAACGGTCCGGGCTCGAACCGGGCGCGCTCTGCCTGGAGGTGACCGAGTCCGCGCTGATCGGCGCGGACGAGGACCTGCTCAAGCCGCTGCGGCAGCTCGCCGAGATGGGCGTGGACATCGCGCTCGACGACTTCGGCACCGGCTACTCGAACCTGGCCAATCTGCGCCGGCTGCCGGTGAGCGTCCTCAAGCTCGACCGCTCCTTCACCCGGGGCATGCAGCAGCATCCCGTGGACCCGGTCGACCTCAAGATCGTCGAGGGGATCGTCTCGCTGGCGCACAGCCTGGAACTCGCCGTCACCGTCGAGGGCGTCGAGACCGGAGCCCAGGCCCGCCAGCTCCGCGACCTCGGCTGCGACACGGCCCAGGGCTGGTACTACGCCCGCCCCGGCGCCCCGGACCGCATCCACGCGCTGCTCCTGGCGGACGCGGTCTGAGACCTGACCTACGGAACCGGCCTCCCCGCGTGCAGCGGGGAGGCCGGGAAGAGGTACGGGGGAGGAAAGCGGAGAGGCTATTTCAAGGAGTGGGTAGAAGGAAGCCTCTCCATGGCCTCGCCCCGAAAGGACCGTAGCACTCAGGCGGGCAGCAGGTCGCGCAGATTCTCCGGGGTGAACACCCGGGAGCCGGGGGCGAGCCCGTCCGGGCGCTCCAGACCGATGTACGTGACCGGGCCGTCCGGGACGGTCCGGCCGTCCCACAGCGTCGTCTCCGCCCCCGACTCCTCCATCAGGGACACCAGATGACGCATGGTCAGGTGAGTGCGTCCGAGCAGGGCCCGCATCACGACCGAGATCGTCACCCGGTGCCCCTCGACCTGGTTCGCCGAAGGCGCCCCCCGCAGGTACAGGTGCAGCCAGTGCGCGTGCCAGCGTCCCTCGTCGTCCCGGCGGAAGGCGAGCGGCAGCGCCACCTTGCCGGGGCCCCGCAGGTCCGACTTCATCCGCACCGTACGCGGCTCGAACGGCCGGCCCCGCTGCTCGGACGCCCGCAGCATGAAGCCGAAGAAGCCCTCCGCCACCTCGTCGAAGCGCTCTCCCGAGAAGACGTACACCTGCGGCACGATGAACGCGCCCCGAACCGCGCCGAGCCGCAGATCGATGAACTCCGAAGCCCCGTCCGGGGCTTCGGTGATGTCACCCGAGTGCCGGCCCTCGACGTCGGTCAGGGCCGTGTACGACAGCCAGGTCACGGTCCGGTAGTCCGCGTCGAGGACGAGTGCGGACAGATCGAGGTCGGTCGTACGCCGCGCCTCCCGCCAGTACATGAAGAAGCGCAGCAGCTCGCCCTCGACCGGCGACACCGAGCCGCGCGGCAGCACGCCGAGCCCCGCCGAGGCCGCCCGGCCGCTCAACGGCAGGGCCACGTCCAGGACGTCCGGGTCGATCAACAGACGTCCAGGAGACGGGAGTCGGCGCCGGGTCTCGGCGTCGAGCACGGCGAGGAGCCGCTCGCGGTCGGCGTCCTCCAGGGGCGGACGCGTGTCGTCGGCGACCCAGGCCGAGCCCTCCCGGTTCACGAACACCCTGCGCGCGCCGCTTCCGCCCGCGCGGTTCTGGACGTGCTCGCGCACCGACAGGACGACCCGGCCCGCCACCTCCGGCGCGGCCCGCTCGACGGCCGCGAGGACCGCCTCCCGCTCCTTGCCGTCCGCCGCGATGCGCAGCAGCCGGTCCAGGGCGCGGAACAGCCGCCCCGGCGCGTGCGAGGCCAGCAGCTCCGCCGCCCCCGCGACATCGCCCCGCGCGAGCAGCTCCTCCACGCGGCTGTCGAACGACGGCGCCCGACGCTCGCCCCGGGCGACGGCGAACACCTGGGCGGCGTGCGGCCAGTGCGGGTACTCGTGGGGGTGCAGGCGCTCCCCGAGGCGCTTCCACGCCTCCCCGTGCGCGGACACGTCCGACAGCTTCGCCGGGGACGCGGCCACCACCGTGTCGAGCCCCGCGAGCAGGGCACGGCGGTGCGGACGGGACAACGCGCGGAAGCGGGTGGGCTCGCGCAGGGTGACATCGCCGTCCGCGAGGGCGCACGCCAGCCGCAGGACGTCGGTCACGGTGTCGAGCAGCGGTGCGGCTCCCATCCGCAGGCGGGCGTGGTTGACGACGGCGCGGTTCTCCCGGACCGTGATCGTCCCGGGCTGGGGGCCGTCCGCGCAGTGCTCGGCGAGCACGGCGAGATCCCGCAGATGCTCCTCGCCGAGCGGGGTCGTGCTGCCGGCCAGGGCCAGATAGAGCGCGGTGACCTCGGTGTCCGCGTCCGCGCCGAGGTGCAGCACCGTCAGCCGGTCACCGGCCGAGGCGATCAGCTCGTCGTGGACGGTGAGCATCTCCTCGTACGTGTGCCGGTAGCGGCCGTAGGAGGGGAGGGTCAGGAGGTCGAGGACGCCGGCGCTCAGCTGCTCGACCGTACGCGCGTGGGCGTCGCCGTCGGCGAGCGCCTCGGCCACGCACCACCTCCAGAAGTCGAGCGTGTCCGGCACGTTGTCCGGGAAGTCGACGAAGTAGACGTTGTGCCGGACGTGGTCGCCGACGAGCTCACGGACGGTCGCGAGGGTGCGGACGGCGGTCTCGACGACGGTCGGTCCGGCCAGCCCCGACAGGCGCTCGACCAGTTCGCCCGACAGTTTGAACCCCGCGGTCATCAGGGCCGCGTCGAACCTGCGCGTGGCGGCGGCCCCGTCCCCGGCCGGACCGGCGGGGCAGGGGAGACGGTGGGCGTGCCGGACGACCAGGTGCTCGAGCGCGTGGACCATGAGGGCATGCTCGCAGTCGCCGTAGCTCTGTCGCACACGGATTTACGGGGGTGCGGGAGGTGTGCCAGGCGCGGGAGGGGTGACGGGGGAGGGGCGTGGGAGGAGCGACGGGGGTCGATCGACGGCGCCCTCAGACGGTGCTCACCGCCCGGTCCGGGCCGCCCCGCCGCGAGGCCAGCAGCATCCGCTGGAGCTCCCGCGCCGCCCGCGGCGGTGCGACGTCGCTCCGGTGTGCCAGCGCGATGGTCCGGCGCAGGCCGGGCCGGGCCAGGGCGGTCACGCGGAGGTCCCGGCCCGCCCGCGCCGCCACCATCGCGGGGACGACCGCGAGCCCGAGCCCGGCCCGTACGAAACCGAGGACCGCGTCCAGTTCACCGCCCTCGACGGTGAACGTCGGCTCGAAGCCCTCCGCCCGGCAGGCGGCCACGGTGAGTTCCCGCAGGTCGTAGCCGTGCCGGAACATCACGAGCGGCTGGTCCCGCAGGTCGGTGATCCGCACCGGACGGCGCGGCGCCGGAGCCGAGGCCGAGGAGACGACCACCAGGTCCTCCCGGAGCAGCTCCACCGTCGTCAGGGCCGGTGACGGGCTCGGCAGCGGCAGCACGACCAGCGCCAGGTCGAGGGCCCCGCGGGCCAGCTCCCGGACGAGATCGTGCGAGCCGCCCTCCTCGATGAGGAGCTCGATCCCCGGGTGCAGGTCGTGGAAGGCGCGCAGCACGTCCGGCAGCAGCCCCGTGCAGAGGCTCGGGGTCGCACCGAGCCGGACCCGGCCCCGCTTCAGCTGGGCCAGCTCCTGCACCTCGATCCGGGCCGTCTCCGTGTCGGCGAGGATCCGGCGCGCGAGCGGCAGCAGGGCCTCGCCCGCGTCGGTGAGCGTGATGTTCCCCCGGGCGCGGCTGAACAGCTCGGCGCCCAACTCCTGTTCCAGGGCCTTGATCTGCTGGGAGAGCGAGGGCTGCGAGACATGGACGCGCTCGGCGGCCCGGGTGAAGTGACGGGTCTCGGCCACGGCGACGAAGTAGAGGAGCTGCTGGAACTGCATGGTCACCAGCGTAGGCGACATTCATAGGGTGGGCCTATCGAGATCAGCCGGACCATGTCTTGGACCTCTCGGGCCCTTCGGCCCTAGCGTCGTGTGCATGGCTCTGGCACCCACGAGGGACCGGACGACGGGCCGCCCGCCGTCCCCCACACCGTCACGCGGATTCCTGTCATCGACCCTCGGCAAGAAGACGGTCATGGCAGTCAGCGGGCTGCTCATGCTCGGCTATCTCGTCGCCCATGTCGCCGGCAACCTGAAGGTCTTCTTCGGCCCCGAGGAGTTCAACGCCTACGGGCACTGGCTGCGGGTCATGGGCGCCCCCGTCCTGCACCACGAGTGGGCCCTCTGGATCGTACGGATCGTGCTCCTCGCGGCCGTGGTGGCCCACGCCGTCTCCGCGTACCAGCTCAGCCGGCGCGACGTGAGGGCCCGCCCCACCGCGTACGTCCACCGCCGCAAGCGCTCCTCGTACGCCACCCGCACCATGCGCTGGGGCGGGATCATCCTGGCCCTCTTCATCGTCTGGCACGTCCTCGACCTGACCACCGGCACCGTCCACCCCGGCGGCTTCGAGGAGGGCAAGCCCTACCAGAACGTCGTCGACACCTTCTCCACCTGGTACGGCAACGTCATCTACATCGTCGCCATGCTCGCCGTCGGCCTCCACGTGCGGCACGGCTTCTGGAGCGCCGCCCAGACCCTCGGGGTCGGCAGCGCCCGCCGCGAGCGCCTGCTGCGAGGCCTCGCCAACGCCCTCGCGCTCGTCCTGACCGCGGGCTTCATCTCCGTCCCCGTCGCCGTCATGACCGGAGTGGTGAGCTGACATGAGCTTCCTCGACTTCACGACCGGAGAGCCGGTCGCCGACGACAAGGCCCCTTCGGGGCCCGTCGCCGAGCGCTGGGACACCCGGCGCTTCCAGGCCAGGCTGGTCAACCCCGCCAACCGCCGCAAGCACCGCGTCATCGTGGTCGGCACCGGCCTCGCCGGCGGCTCGGCGGGCGCCACCCTCGCCGAACAGGGCTACCACGTCGTCCAGTTCTGCTTCCAGGACTCGCCGCGCCGGGCCCACTCCATCGCCGCCCAGGGCGGCATCAACGCCGCCAAGAACTACCGGAACGACGGCGACTCGATCCACCGCCTCTTCTACGACACCGTCAAGGGCGGCGACTTCCGCGCCCGCGAGTCCAACGTCCACCGGCTCGCCCAGATCTCCGTCGAGATCATCGACCAGTGCGTCGCCCAGGGCGTCCCCTTCGCCCGCGAGTACGGCGGACTCCTGGACACCCGCTCCTTCGGCGGCGTCCAGGTCTCCCGCACCTTCTACGCCCGCGGCCAGACCGGCCAGCAGCTCCTGCTCGGCGCCTACCAGGCGCTGTCCCGGCAGATCGCCGCCGGAAGCGTCGAGATGCACGCCCGTACGGAGATGCTCGATCTGGTCGTCGTCGACGGGCGGGCCCGCGGCATCGTCGCCCGTGACCTGATCACCGGCGAGATCTCCACCCACTACGCGGACGCGGTGGTCCTCGCCAGCGGGGGCTACGGCAACGTCTTCTACCTGTCGACGAACGCCATGAACTCCAACGCCACCGCCGTCTGGCGGGCCCACCGGCGCGGCGCGTACTTCGCCAACCCCTGCTTCACCCAGATCCACCCCACCTGCATCCCGCGCACCGGCGACCACCAGTCCAAGCTGACCCTGATGAGCGAGTCGCTCCGCAACGACGGCCGCATCTGGGTTCCCAAGGCCAAGGGCGACACCCGCGCCGCGGCCGACATCCCCGAGGACGAGCGCGACTACTACCTGGAGCGCATCTACCCCTCCTTCGGCAACCTCGTCCCGCGTGACATCGCCTCCCGCGCCGCGAAGAACGTCTGCGACGAGGGCCGCGGCGTCGGCCCCGGCGGACAGGGCGTCTACCTCGACTTCGCCGACGCGATCCGCCGCATGGGCCGGGCCGCCGTCGAGGAGAAGTACGGGAACCTCTTCGACATGTACGCGCGGATCACCGCCGAGAACCCGTACGAGGTCCCCATGCGGATCTACCCCGCCGTCCACTACACGATGGGCGGACTCTGGGTCGACTACGACCTCCAGACCACCGTCCCCGGGCTCTTCGCCATCGGCGAGGCCAACTTCTCCGACCACGGCGCCAACCGGCTCGGCGCCTCCGCCCTCATGCAGGGCCTCGCCGACGGCTACTTCGTCCTGCCGGCCACCATCAACGACTACCTCGCCCGGCACCCCCACGCGGAGCCCGTCACCGACGAGCACCCGGCCGTGCGGGAGGTGCTCGCCGAGACCGAGGACCGGCTGAACCTCCTCCTCGCCGTCGACGGCGACCGCACCCCCGACTCCTTCCACCGCGAGCTCGGCGAACTCATGTGGGAGTACTGCGGGATGGCCCGTACGGAAGCGGGCCTGCGGACCGCGCTGGCCCGCATCCCGGAGATCCGCGAGGAGTTCTGGAGCCGGATCAAGGTCCCGGGAACGGGGCTGGAGTTCAACCAGTCGCTCGAGAAGGCCAACCGCGTCGTCGACTACCTGGAGCTCGCCGAGCTCATGTGCCTCGACGCGCTCCACCGCGCCGAGTCCTGCGGCGGCCACTTCCGCGAGGAGTCCCAGACGCCCGACGGCGAAGCCGCCCGTCACGACGAGGAGTTCGCGTACGCCGCGGCCTGGGAGTTCGGCGGCACCGGCACGGCCCCGGTCCTCCACAAGGAGGACCTCACCTTCGAGTACGTCCACCCCACCCAGCGGAGCTACGCATGAGGCTCACCCTGCGCGTCTGGCGCCAGCGGAACGCCGACACCCCCGGCGCGATGTCCACCTACGACGTGGACGGGATCTCCGCCGACATGTCGTTCCTGGAGATGCTCGACACCCTCAACGAGGACCTCATCCTGCGGGGCGAGGACCCCGTGGCCTTCGACCACGACTGCCGCGAGGGGATCTGCGGCGCGTGCAGCCTCGTCATCAACGGCGACGCGCACGGGCCGGAGCGGACCACGACCTGCCAGCTCCACATGCGGTCCTTCGACGACGGCGACACCATCGACGTCGAGCCCTGGCGGGCCTCCGCCTTCCCCGTCGTCAAGGACCTGGTCGTCGACCGCTCCGCCTTCGACCGGGTCATCCAGGCCGGCGGCTACATCTCCGCCCCCACGGGCTCGGCCCCCGAGGCGCACGCGACCCCCGTCCCCAAGGCGGACGCGGACTCCGCCTTCGAGCACGCCGAGTGCATCGGCTGCGGCGCGTGCGTGGCGGCCTGTCCCAACGGTTCGGCGATGCTCTTCACCTCCGCCAAGGTCAACCACCTGAACGTGCTGCCGCAGGGCTCCCCGGAGCGCGAGACCCGGGTCCTCGACATGGTGGCCCAGATGGACGCCGAGGGCTTCGGCGGCTGCACCCTGACGGGCGAGTGCGCGACGGCCTGCCCCAAGGGCATCCCGCTGCCCTCGATCTCCGCCATGAACAAGGAGTGGCTGCGGGCGCAGCGGAAGACGGCCCGCGGCTGAGGCCGGATCAGGACAGTCTCGGGGCGTGGGCTCCACCACATGGCGCACCCCGAATCGAAAGATCATTCACGAAACGATCACTTTCTCCGTAAGATCTTCGCTTCGGGGTGCTGTCGACCGTTCGAACAGCAAGATCAACTCCGTTCAACTCTGTACATTTCATGGCAAGTTGTCCACATCGCAGCCAACCGGCTCCCGGCGATTTCCGCCCCGCCCCCACCCCCGGGTACTGATGAGCACTGCCGGGGGCATATGACCAAACCCCCGGTCGCACAGACCATTTGGGGGTTTCATGTCCAGCATCACCCGCCGCCGGGTTCTCGGCGTCGCGGCCGGAGCCGCAGGGGCCGCCGCGGGCCTCGCCCTGGCCGGTTCCGCCGTGGCCGACGGGCCCCGGGCCGCCGCTCCCGCGGCCGGCCCGGCCCCGGCGTCGTTCGACGAGGTCTACCAGGGCCGCCGCATCCAGGGCGGGCCCGCGCACGGCGGAGGCCACCACGGGGGGCACCACGGAGGGGGCTACTCCGTGACGATCGACGGCGAGGAACTGCACGTCATGCAGAACGCCGACGGCACCTGGATCAGCGTGATCAACCACTACGAGCCCGTCGCCACGCCCAAGTCGCTGGCCCGCGCGGCCGTCCGCGAACTCCAGGGCGCCCCGCTCGTACCCCTCACCCTCGGCTGATCGATCCAGGAGCGGCACCCGTCATGACCGTACGCAAGAACCAGGCCTCCCTCACCGCCGACGAGAAGCGGCGCTTCGTCAACGCCGTCCTGGAGCTCAAGCGCTCCGGGCGGTACGACACCTTCGTCACCACGCACAACGCCTTCATCATGAGCGACACCGACAACGGCGACCGCGTCGGCCACCGCTCGCCCTCGTTCCTGCCCTGGCACCGGCGCTTCCTCATAGAGTTCGAGCAGGCGCTGCAGTCCGTCGACCCGACGGTCAACCTCCCCTACTGGGACTGGACGGCCGACCGCACCTCCCGCTCCTCGCTCTGGGCGCCCGACTTCCTCGGCGGCACCGGGCGCGCCCGTGACGGCCAGGTGCTCGACGGCGCGTTCGCCCGCAGCGGCAACCGCTGGACGATCACCGTCCGCGTCGACGGCCGCGACTACCTGCGGCGCGACCTCGGCGCGGGCGGCCGCCAGCTCCCCACCCGCGCCGAGGTGGACTCCGTGCTCGCCATGGAGACCTACGACACGGCCCCGTGGAACAGCTCGTCCGACGGCTTCCGCAACCACCTCGAAGGGTGGCGCGGGGTGAACCTCCACAACCGGGTCCACGTCTGGGTCGGCGGCCAGATGGGCACCGGGGTCTCCCCGAACGACCCCGTGTTCTGGCTGCACCACGCCTTCATCGACAAGCTGTGGGCCGACTGGCAGGCCCGCCACCCGCGGTCCCCGTACCTGCCGGCCGCGGGCACCGCGAACGTCGTCGACCTCGGCGACACCATGCGCCCGTGGAACGACGTGACCCCGGCGGACATGCTCGACCACACCCGCCACTACACCTTCGACACGGCGGCCTGACCCACCGGACCGGGGCTCGGCTCCGTGGGGTCCGATCCCGCGGGCCGGGGCTCGGCTCCGGCAGCCCCGATCCCGCGGACCGAGGCTCGGGCCCGGCAGGCCGACCCCGCCGGACAGGACCCCGGCTCCGTGGGTCCGATCCCGCCGGACGGACCTCAGCTCCGTCCGGCGGGCCCCAGGGCCCGGAGCAGATACGGCGCGGTGCGGCTCTCCGCCGCCCGCGCCACCCGGTCCGGGGGACCCGCGGCCACGATCCGACCGCCCTCGTCGCCGCCGCCGGGCCCGAGGTCGACCACCCAGTCCGCGGTGGCGACCACGTCCATGTCGTGCTCGACGACGACCACCGAGTGCCCGGCGTCCACGAGGCCGTGGAGCTGCCGCATCAGGACCTCGACGTCCGCCGGATGCAGGCCCGTCGTCGGCTCGTCCAGGACGTACAGCGTGGGGGAGCGGTGCGGCCGCTGGAGTTCGGACGCGAGCTTGATGCGCTGGGCCTCGCCCCCGGACAGCTCCGTCGCGGGCTGCCCGAGCCGCAGATAGCCGAGGCCCACGTCGAGCAGGGTGCGCAGGCTCCGGGCGGCGGCGGGCGTGTCCGCGAAGAACACGGCGGCGGACTCGACGGTGAGATCGAGGACCTCGGCGATGGTGAGGCCCCGCAGCCGCACTTGGAGGGTCTCGGGGTTGTAGCGGGCGCCGTGGCAGTCGGGGCAGGGCGCGTACGTACTGGGCAGGAAGAGCAGCTCGACGGAGACGAAACCCTCGCCCTGGCAGGTCTCGCACCGGCCGCCGGGCACGTTGAACGAGAAGCGGCCCGCCTTGTAGCCGCGCGCCCGCGCCTCCCCGGTCTCCGTGAACAGCTTGCGCACCACGTCGAACAGGCCCGTGTACGTGGCCAGGTTGGACCGCGGGGTGCGCCCGATCGGCCGCTGGTCCACCGTCACCAGGCGCCCCACTCCGGAGAGTTCCTCGGTCAGCGCGCCCACGAGCGTCGACTTGCCCGAGCCCGAGACGCCGGTGACCGCCGTCAGCACCCCGACGGGGAAGGCCGCGTCGACCGACCGCAGATTGTGCCGGGACACCGGCCCCGTCCGCAGCCACCCGGCCGGTGCGCGCACCGCCCGCTCGGGCCCGGGCCGGCGACCGAAGAGGAAACGGCGGGTCGCGGACGCCTCGACGTCCGCGAGTCCACCCGGCGGTCCGCTGTGCAGGACCCGCCCGCCGTGCACCCCGGCGAGCGGTCCGACGTCCACGAGCCAGTCGGCGTGCCGGATCACGTCCAGGTGGTGCTCGACGACGAAGACGGAGTTCCCGGCGGCCTTGAGCCGGTCGAGCACCACGAGCAGGGCCTCCGTGTCGGCCGGGTGCAGCCCCGCGGAGGGCTCGTCCAGGACGTACACCACACCGAAGAGCCCCGAGCGCAGCTGGGTGGCGAGCCGCAGCCGCTGGAGCTCGCCGTTGGAGAGGGTGGGGGTGGCACGGTCCAGACTGAGATAGCCGAGGCCGAGCTCGGTCACGGTCGCGATCCGGGCGACGAGGTCCTCGGTCAGGACGCGCGCGGTCTCCCCGTCCTCCGCCGCCGCGGCGGAGAGGAGCCCGGCCAGCGACGTCAGCGGCAGCGACGCCAGGTCGGCGATGGTCCGGCCGGCGAACGTCACCGCGAGCGCCTCCGGACGCAGCCGCCCGCCGCCGCAGACCGGGCAGGGCGCGCTGGTGAGGAAGCGCTCGGCCTTCGCCCGCAGCGTCGGGCTCTTCGAGTCGGAGAAGGTCCGCAGGACGTAGCGCCGGGCGCTCATGTACGTCCCCTGGTAAGGGCGTTGGATGCGGTCCGCGTCCCGTACCGGATGGACCGTGACGACCGGCTGCTCCTCCGTGAAGAGGATCCACTCCCGGTCCTTCGCGTCGAGCTCGCGCCACGGCAGGTCGACGTCGTACCCGAGCGTGTCGAGGACGTCCCGCAGGTTCTTTCCCTGCCACGCACCCGGCCAGGCCGCGATGGCACCCTGACGGATCGACAGATCGGGTTCGGGCACGAGGAGTTCCTCGCTCGTGTCGTGGACGCGGCCGAGGCCGTGACACGAAGGGCAGGCGCCCGCAGCCGTGTTGGGGGAGAAGGCGTCGGAGTCGAGCCGCTCCGCGCCCTCCGGATAGCGGCCCGCCCGGGAGAACAGCATGCGGAGCGAGTTGGAGAGGGTGGTGACCGTGCCGACGGACGAGCGGGCGTTCGGGGAGGACCGGCGCTGCTCCAGGGAGACCGCCGGCGGGAGCCCGGTGATCTCACCGACCGCGGGCGCCCCCACCTGATGGATCAGCCGCCGCGCGTACGGCGCCACCGACTCGAAGTAGCGCCGCTGGGCCTCCGCGTAGATCGTGCCGAAGGCCAGGGACGACTTGCCGGACCCGGAGACCCCGGTGAAGACGACGAGCGCGTCGCGGGGGACGTCGACGTCCACCCCGGCGAGGTTGTGCTCACGGGCGCCTCGGACGCGGACGTACGGATCATGGTGGCTTTCGGGCATAACGTGATTTTATCCGGCGAACCCGGAGACCCCTCGCTCGCAGGGGGCCCGGGGCGCCCGCATACTGGGAGTGGCCCAGCTCCCTCCCTGGAGGGCCGCATGGACGATCGTTCAGGTGGTGCCCCGGGCATGCCGCCCGGCGGAACCCGCTCCGGCAGCGCCGGGCAACTCGCCCGCGCCCTGCCCTCTCTGTTCCTGGCGATGGGGGTGGCCTTCCAGCTCAGCACCCCGCGAGAGCTGACCGGGACCCCGTTCTTCGCCTCGGCTCCGCTGATCTCGGCGCCGCTCTTCGCCTGGTGGGCTCCCGTCCTGTTCGGTGGCGCGGGACTGCTGGCCATCACCGTGCTCTACGCGATCACCGGGCACATGGGTGGCATCACCGCGCTCCACGGTCTGGTGACCGAACTGGCGACCCTGGTCTTCGTCACGGCGATCGCCGTCTTCCTCAACCGCGTCGTCCGCCGTGACCGGAACCGCCTGGCCTCCGCCCGCGGCGTCGCCGAGACCGCGCAGCGGGCCGTGCTGCCGGCGCCCGAGCACCGCCTGGGAGCGCTGAGGTCCGGCGCCCGCTACGAGGCCGCCCAGGAGGACACCCTCATCGGCGGGGACCTCTACGCCGCCCGTTCCACCCCGCACGGGGTACGCCTCCTCATCGGCGACGTCCGCGGCAAGGGGCTCGGGGCCATCGAGACGGTCTCCGTGATCCTCGGTGCCTTCTGGGAGGCGGCGGACCGGGAACCGTCCCTGCACGGGGTGGCGGACAGCCTGGAGCGCGCTCTGACCCGCGAGGGCAGCCGCCGCACGGGCATCGACGACACGGAGGGCTTCGCCACGTGCGCCTTCGTGGAGATCCCGCCGGGGGACGAGGAGCTGCGCGTCCTGAACCGGGGGCACCCCGAGCCGCTCCTGCTCCGCGGAGACGGGACGGTCGTCCCGCTGAAGCCCCGGGCCTTCTCCCTCCCGCTGGGGCTCGGGGAACTCTCCCCCGGGCCGGGCGAGATGACGGCGCGCCCGTTCCCGCCGGGGTCCACCCTGCTGCTCTACACGGACGGCCTGTCGGAGGCACGGAACACGGCGGGCGTCTTCTACGACCCGGCCGTCCGGCTGAACGGCCGGACCTTCGCCTCGCCGGACCGCCTCCTCGACGTCCTCGTGGCCGACGTGTACCGATTCACCGGAGGCGTACGCTCCGACGACATGGCGCTGCTGGCCGTCCGCCGCCCCTGAGCCGAACGGGCCGCCGCACCGGCGTCCCATCGACGGCTCGCACCCACGCCGTCACGCCGGGAGCGGCGGCCGCGCCCCCGGGGTGAGGCCGACCGCCCTCGCGAGCCTCCGGTACGACTCGCTCAGCGCCGTCCTGTCGTACGTGCTCGTGGTGACCAGCACCTCCTGCGCGCCGGTCTCCTTCACCGCCCCCTCCAGCGCCTCGGCCACCTGCTCCTCCGTGCCGTACACATGACCGCCCAGTCCCGACTCGTAGAAACCGCGCTGCTTCTCCGTCATCGTGAGCCCCTCGATCGCCTCGGGCGCGACGAGCGGCGGGAACACGCCCCGCGTCCGGGAGTGGGCGAGCGACCAGGCCTCCGGCATCAGCAGCCGCCGGGCCTCCGCCTCCGTCCCGGCCACCGCGACCGTCCCGGCGACCACCACGTACGGCTCGGCGGACCACGAGGACGGACGGAACGCGGAGCGGTACGTCTCGACGGCGGCGAGCAGCCGGTCCCTGCCGCGGAGATCGCCGATGACCAGCGGCAGTCCGGCCGCCGCGGCGATCGACGCGCCCTCGCCGGTCGCCAGGACGAAGGGCGGCACCCGCAGGCCCTCCGCGGGCCGGGCGTGCACCTGCGGGTGGGCGGTCTGCTCGCCGGTGAACCAGCCGAGCAGCTCGCCGAGCTGCTCCCCGAAGCGGTCGGCGTCGTCCTTGTCCCGCCCGAGCGCCCGGCGGATGCCGTCGGTGAAGCCGACCGAGCGGCCGACGCCCATGTCGATCCGGCCCGGGAAGAGGGACTCCAGGACGCCGAACTGCTCGGCCACGACCATGGGCTGGTGGTTGGGGAGCATCACCCCGCCCGTACCCACCCGGATGCCCGTCGTGGCGGCGGCCACGGCGGCCGCGAGGATCGTCGGCGCGGAACCGGCGACCCCGGGCACGCTGTGGTGCTCCGACACCCAGAAGCGGTGGTAGCCGAGGGCCTCCACCTCCTGGGCGAGGCGCACGGTGTCGCGCAGCGCCTGCGGGGCGTCCTCGCCCTCCCGGGTGCGGGAGCGGTCGAGGACGGAGAAGCGGATGTCGCCGGGAAAGATGCTCACAAGGGGTTCAACGCTCGGGACGGGGAGGGATTCCCGTCCCGCGCCCTTGATCCACGGCGTCGGGGTGCCGCCCGCGGCCACCTTCTAGGCTGGGCCGTGTGACAGCCGAAACCCACCGGCCCCTGGCCGTCTTCGACCTCGACAACACGCTCGCCGCCACCGCCCACCGGCAGCACTTCCTGGAGCGGCGCCCCAAGGACTGGGACGCCTTCTTCGCGGCGGCGCCGGACGATCCGCCGCTGGACGAGGGGGTCGCGCTGTGCCGCGGGGCTGCCGAGGAGTGCGACGTCGTCTACCTGACCGGACGCCCGGAGCGCTGCCGCAGGGACACCCTGGCCTGGCTGGCCGCGCAGGGGCTGCCGGAGGGGCCGGTCCACATGCGCCGCAACCGGGACTTCCGCCCGGCCCGGGTCACCAAGGTGGAGATCCTGCGGCGGCTGGGCGCCGACCGTGCGATCAGGATGCTCGTCGACGACGACATGCTGGTCTGCGACGCGGCCGAGGAGGCCGGCTTCCCCGTCGTACGTGCCCGGTGGGCGACCCCTTCCGAGGAACTGAGGGACGCCCAGGAGAAGGAGGGCCGGACCTGATGGGCGCGGAGCGGCCCACCGCGGCGCCGGCGGTGGTGCGGCTGGAGGCCTACGACCGGTCCGAGATCTTCGGGGACGCCGCCGACCCGTTCGGGGTGGACGCCTGGGGTCTGGTCTGGCTGCCCAAGGAGCACCACTTCGGAGTCAGGGCGGACGGCCGGCTCCTCGCCCACGCCGGACTCCTCGTACTGCCCCTGTCGGTCGGCGGGCGCCGGATGGACGTGGTGGGCCTCGGCGGGGTCGCCGTCGCCTCGGACCAGCGGGGCCGCGGGCTCGCCGCGCGGGTGGTGGGCGGCGCTCTCGAGCAGGCGCGCACGCTGGGGCCCGAGTTCGCGCTGCTGTTCTGCCGGCCGGAGGTCTCCGGCCTCTACGCGCGGCTCGGCTGGAGCGAGGTGGCCGGCGAGGTGGAGGTGGAGCAGCCCGACGGTCCCGCGGCGATGCCCCTGCGGACGATGTGGTTCCCGCTCCGGGAGGCGAGCCGGTGGCCCGAGGGGCCGGTCCGGCTGCATTCCTGTCCGATGTGACGCGGGCGTGGTGCGGCCGCGACCCGGGAGCGCGGTCCACCCGGTCCACCTCGACTCGCGGCGGTCTCCGGTTCCGTGCAGTGTGGATGGAGTCGGAACGCGAAGGAGAGGCCGCCATGGGAGATCACGTCTACCGCGTCACGGAGATCGTCGGGTCGTCCTCGGAGGGCGTCGACACCGCCATCCGCAACGGGATCACCCGCGCCTGCGAAACGCTGCGCTCGGTCGACTGGTTCGAGGTCACCGAGATCCGCGGTCACGTCGAGGACGGGCAGGTCGCCCATTTCCAGGTGGGCATGAAGATCGGCTTCCGCCTGGAGGAGCCCAGCTAGGGCGGTCCTTCGTCCGAAGCTCCCGACGATGCCTCAGTGGCGTCGCTCGGGGGCTTTGTCGTGCTTCCTCTCCCGCGCAGAGCGGATCAAAGGTCACCGACCGGGAGTTACCTGAGGTAATGGCCCGCATGGTGCGCTCGCGGTGCGGAACGGGATGGTCAAGGACTTGACCATCCCGTTGGTCCAGACCAGAATCCAGGCCACATACCCGCGCGAACACCCCGTTCGGTCCCCCCATGTCGGGTCAGCCCCCCATGCCGCACGACCCTGTGCTGAACCGCAGAAGGTGACCTACGTGAAGAACCGCCATCTGGCCTGCCCCCTGGCAGCCGCCACAGCGCTCGCCCTCGCCGGCTGCGGGCTGCTCCCGGGCGGCGGGGGGACGAAGACCGTCAACATCTGGCTCATGCGGGACAGCGTCAGCGAGGACTTCCTCAACCGCTTCACCGAGGCGTACGAGGAGGAGCACGACGGCGTCGAACTCCAGGTCACCATCCAGGAGTGGACCGGCATCGGAAAGAAGGTCACCGAGGCCATCCAGGGCCCCGGCGGACCCGACGTCATCGAGGTCGGCAACACCCAGGTCGCCCAGTACGCCGACACCGAGAAGCTCTTCGACCTCACCCTCGAGTCGGTCCGCGACCTCGGCAGCGAGGACTGGCTGCCCGGTCTCGCCGAGCCCGGCAGCATCGGCGGATCCCAGTACGGCATCCCCTGGTACGCGGCGAACCGCATCGTCATCTACAACAAGGACCTGTTCGCCGACGCCGGCATCGACAAGCCGCCGGCCACCCGCGCCCAGTGGCTCTCCGACACCGAGAAGCTCAACAGCAAGGGCTCCCAGGGCATCTACCTCGCCGGCCAGGACTGGTACACCCTCGCCGGATTCATCTGGGACGAGGGCGGCGAACTCGCCACCGACAAGGGCGGCGAGTGGACCGGCGCGCTCGAGAGCGCCGCGGCCCGGCGCGGCATGGCCTACTACAAGGAACTCCAGTCCCTCGGCTCCGGCCCCAAGGACGCCGACGAGCAGAACCCGCCGCAGGCCGACGTGTTCGCCAAGGGCGACGTCGCCCAGCTCATCGCCGCGCCCAGCGCCGTGGCCGCGATCCTCAAGGCCAACCCGGCCCTCAAGGACAAGCTCGGCTTCTTCCCGATACCCGGCGCCAAGGCGGGACAGCCCTGTGCCGTCTTCACCGGCGGCTCCGACCTCATCATCCCGGAGAACGCACCCCAGCGCGGCGCCGCCCTCGACGTCGTCAAGGCACTCGCCGGCGAGAAGTGGCAGACCGACCTCGCCCGCACCATGGGCTACGTGCCCAACAAGAAGGGCCTCGCCTCCGTCGTCGCCGGCCAGGAGGCCACCGCCGTCATGGCCAAGGGCGCCGCGCGCGGCCGCGCCACCCCCAACTCCCCGCAGTGGGCCAACGTCGAGGCCGACAACCCCATCAAGCCCTACATGACGGCCGTCCTCCAGGGCGAGGACCCCGTGAAGGCCGCCAAGCTGGCCTCGGCCGAGATCACGGACACCCTCGCCGAATAGCATTCAGCGCCTCCACACCCGCGGGTCCCCGGACGGTCATGTCGAATCCAGCCGGTCACGGAAGAAGTAAGGAGTCGGGCCACCGCTCACACGGTCCGGCGCCGCCCCTTACCCTTCCGTACGCCGGAGGAGCCCGACATGGCCGCACCGACCCCCACGCTCGCCGTCCCCGCTCAGCCGCTCGCCGTCCCCGCCCAGCCCCAGCCGCTCGTCGGGCAGCCCGAACCCCGGGCCCTCGTCGAGCAGGCGGCGCCGCAGACCCCGGCCGAGGAGCCCACCCCCCGCTACCTCGTCGGGCTCGCCCGTGACCAGGAGGACGTCCGCGCCGCCCAGCGGCTGCGCCACCAGGTCTTCGCCGGCGAACTCGGCGCCCGGCTCGACGGTCCCGAGCCCGGCCTCGACATCGACGCCTTCGACGCGTACTGCGACCACCTCCTCGTACGGGAGGAGACCACCGGCGAGGTCGTCGGCACCTACCGGATCCTGCCGCCCGACCGGGCCGCCGTCGCGGGGCGCCTCTACTCCGAGAGCGAGTTCGACCTCGCCCGGCTCGCCCCCATCCGCCACGACCTGGTCGAGGTCGGCCGCTCCTGCGTCCACCCCGCCCACCGCAACGGCGCCGTCATCGCCCTCATCTGGGCCGGGCTCGCCCGCTACATGACGGACACGGGCCACAACTGGCTCGCCGGCTGCTGCTCCCTCCCGCTCGCCGACGGCGGCACCCTCGCCGCCGCCACCTGGGACACGGTCAAGGCCAAGCACCTCGCCCCGGAGGAGTACTGGGTCACCCCGCACAAGCTCTGGAGCCCCGAGGGCGTCACCCGCCCCGAGGGCCGCACCGAGCTGCCGCCGCTGCTCCGCGGCTACCTCCGGCTCGGCGCCTGGGTCTGCGGCGCCCCCGCGCACGACCCCGACTTCGGCGTCGCCGACCTCTACGTCCTGCTCTCGCTGCGCCGGACCAACCCGCGCTACCTCAACCACTTCCTCTCGCTCGCCCCGTCACGGTGAACGGGACCACGGCCCTCTCGCCGTGGCTCCCCACGGCGCCCTGCACCCCGGGCCACTGCGCCGCCCATCCCGGGTCCGCCCCCCGCCGGAGCGGCGCCGAGGCGGACCCGGCCGGGTTCGTCCGGGCCGTCGCCCGGCTGATCGCCGGACTCGGCACCGTCCTCCTCGGCCTCCTCCTCGCCCCGCCGGCCGGCCTCCTGCCGGCCGCCGCCCGGCTCACCCTCGTCCGGTACTGGATGCGGGCGGTGGTCCGTGCCTTCGGCGTCCACGCCCGGTACGAGGGAACGCCCGCCCCGGCCGGCGGCCCGCTCCTCGTCGTCGCCAACCACGTCTCCTGGCTCGACATACCGCTGATCGCCGCCGTCCTGCCCGGCCGCACGGTCGCCAAGTCGGAGGTGCGCCGCTGGCCCGTCCTCGGCACGCTCGCCGCGCTCGGCGGCACCCTCTTCATCGACCGGGAAGGGATCATGGCCCTGCCCGGCACCGTACGCACCATGGCCGGCGTGCTCGCGGGCGGCGGCCGTGTGGTCGTCTTCCCCGAGGGCTCGACCTGGTGCGGAAGGGAACGCGGCCGGTTCCGCCCGGCCGCGTTCCAGGCCGCCCTCGACGCCGGTTGCGCCGTGCAGCCGGTACGGCTCGACTACCGGCCCACGGACGCCGCCGCGTACGTCGGGCCCGACCCGCTCGGCTCCTCACTGTGGCGGGTCGTCAGCACCCGCCGGCTCACCGCCGTCGTCCGGCTCCGGGAGCCCCTTCCCGGAGCCCTGTACCCGGACCGCCGTACCCTGGCGGCCGCCGCTCAGCGGGCGGTGGCAAGCGACAGCGCGAACCTGCCCTCGCTGTCGGTCCACCAGCGGTCGAGGTCGAGGTCCGCCTCCGCGAGCTCGGCCCGGACGCCCGCCTGACGGAACTTCGCGGACACCTCCGTCCGCATCTCCTCGCCCGCCGCGAACGGCACCACGAGATCCAGCTCCGGGATCTTCACGGTCAGCGCGCGGCGGGCCCGCAGCCGCATCTCGATCCACTCCCGCTCCGGGTCCCACACCGCCACGTGGTCGAAGGCCTCCGGGTCGAAGTCCGCGCTCAGCTCCCGGTCGATCACCGCGAGCACGTTCTTGTTGAAGGCGGCCGTCACCCCGGCCGAGTCGTCGTACGCGGCGACCAGCGTCGACTCGTCCTTCACCAGGTCCGTGCCGAGCAGCAGCGCGTCTCCCGGCGTGAGCATCGCCCGGACGGAGCGGAGGAAGGTCCGCCGCTCGCCGGGGAGCAGATTGCCGATGGTGCCGCCGAGGAAGGCCACCAGACGCGGCCCCGGCGTCCCGGGCAGCGCGAGGCCCCGGGTGAAGTCGGCGACCAGCGCGTGGACGTGCAGCCCCGGCCGTTCGGCGAGCAGCGATTCCGCGGCGCCGGTCAGCGCGGACTCGCTCACGTCCACCGGCACGTAGCCGTCCAGGCCGGGCAGCAGCGCGTCGATCAGGAACCGGGTCTTCTCCGAGGAGCCGGAGCCCAGCTCGACCAGGGTCCTGGCCCCGGTCGCGGCGGCGATCTCCGGCGCCCGCTGCTTCAGGATCTCCCGCTCGGCCCGGGTCGGGTAGTACTCGGGCAGCCGGGTGATCTCCTCGAAGAGTTCGCTGCCCCGGGCGTCGTAGAACCACTTGGGCGGCAGCTCCTTGGGGGAGCGGTTGAGCCCGTGGAGGACGTCGGCGCGCAGATCGGCGCCGGCGGCGTCCGGGGCGAGGGTGCGGGTCAGCTGGAACGGGCTCACGTGGAGGGCTCCTTGAGCGGGGTGAGGGTGACATCGGCTCGGGTGGCGGTCACGAGCGTGCGCCCGGGGACCTCGAGCCAGCGCGGATCGTCGTCGTACGGTTCGGAGGCCACGACCACCCGGTCGGGGCCCGTCAGGTACCAGAGGCTGTTCTCCCAGGCGGTCGCCGCGATCAGCGACCCGTCGGTGAGCAGCAGGGTGAGACCGGAGCCGGGGGCCGCCTCGGCGACCTCCCGCACCGTGTCGGCCAGGGCGGCGCCCGGCGCGTCGCCGGACCGCAGCCGGTGCAGGACCAGCGCCCAGAGCAGGGCCGAGTCGGTCCTGGCCTCCAGCGAGAGGAGCTCGCCGGCCGGGAGGGTCGCGGCGAGCGGCGCGAGCGAGCCCGGCCAGCCCCTGACGGCGCCGTTGTGGCTGAACAGCCAGGGCCCGGCGGTGAACGGAGCCGCGGCGGCCTCCCCGTCGGCACCCGGCAGGGTCGCCCCGCGCACCGCGGCGAGCAGCGCACGGGAGCGCACCACCCGGGCCAGGTCCGCGAAGGAGAGGTCGCCCCAGAGGGGGCCCGAGCGCCGGTACCGGGCCGGCACCGGATCGTCCTCGGCGTACCAGCCCACCCCGAAGCCGTCGGCGTTCACCACGCCGCTGGTCTGGGCGCGGGGCTCCCAGGACTGGCGCAGCAGGGCGTGCTCGGGCCCGACGAGCAGCTCGCCCAGCGCCACCGGCTCGCCCACATAGGCGATGTGACGGCACATCAGTCGAGCTCCGCGCTGCGGGCCGTACGGAAGCCGGAGAAGATCTGGCGGCGCACCGGCAGGTCCCAGTTGCGGAAGGTCCCGCGGCAGGCGACCGGGTCCACGGCGAAGGAGCCACCGCGCAGCACCTTGTGGTCGGGGCCGAAGAACACCTCCGAGTACTCCTTGTACGGGAACACGGTGAAGCCCGGGTACGGCAGGAAGTCGCTGGCCGTCCACTCCCACACGTCGCCGATCAACTGCCGGACGCCGAGCGGCGACGCGCCCTCCGGATAGCTGCCCGCGGCAGCCGGCCGCAGGTGCCGCTGGCCGAGGTTGGCGTGCTCGGGACCCGGGTCGGCGTCACCCCACGGATAGCGGCGCGAGAGCCCGGAGTCCGGGTCGTACCGGGCTGCCTTCTCCCACTCGGCCTCGGTCGGCAGGCGCCGGCCCGCCCAGCGCGCGTAGGCGTCCGCCTCGTACCAGCTGACGTGCAGGACCGGCTCGTCCTCGGGCACCGGCTCGGTCACCCCGAACCTGCGGCGCAGCCACTGGGCGCCGTCCCCGCGCCAGAACAGCGGGGCCGCGATGCCGTGCTCCCTGATCTGCGCCCAGCCCTCGGGCCGCCACCAGCGCCGGTCCGTGTAGCCGCCGTCGGCCATGAAGGCCAGATAGGCGCCGTTGGTGACCGGCACGGTGTCGATGTGGAAGGCGGGCACGACCCGGACGTGCGCCGGACGCTCGTTGTCCAGCGCCCAGGGCTCCTCCGAGGTCCCCATGGTGAACGGGCCGCCCGGCACCAGGACTTCGGCGGGAAGGGGACCGCTCCGCAGGGGCGGCGGCGGGGGAGCGGTCAGCGCGGCGGGACCCTTCCGCAGCTGATGGGTGATCAGCATCGTCTCGTCGTGCTGCTGCTCGTGCTGGGCGACGAGACCGAAGGCGAAGGCCGCGCGCAGCAGCGGACGTTCGTCGAACTCGGCGCGCTCCAGCACGTCGAGGACCCGCAGCCGTACGTCCGCCGCGTAGGTCCGCGCCTCGCCCGGCGCGAGCAGCGGCAGCGACGGCCGGGCGGACCTCGGGTGCTCGAAGGCGTCGTAGAGCGAGTCGATCTCGGGCCGCAGCGCCTCCCGCCCGCCGACGGCCCGCCACAGCCACAACTCCTCCTGGTTGCCGATGTGCGCCAGGTCCCAGACCAGCGGAGACATCAAGGGGGAGTGCTGGGCGGTGAGTTCGCCGTCCTCGACACAGGAGGTGAGCAGCGCCGTGCGGGCCCGCGCGGCGGTCAGGGCGTCCAGGGCGTGCCGGCGCAGGGCCTCGGGGTCCCGTTCGGTCCGGGTCTCCGTCATGACGTCAGCACCTCCAGATCGTCGGCCGGGCAGCTCCCGGGAATCACGTACCGCTCGTGGAACGCGGCGACGGACCGCCGCACCTCCTCGCTCGCCCCGATCCGGGGCAGCGCCTCGAGGGCCGTGGCGAACACGGCGAGGGCGGTGGCGTGCAGCTCGGGGTCGGCCAGGCCGTCACGGGCCGCCGCCAGCCAGAGCGGGTTGCGCGGGGCGGGGGAGGGGCCGGCCCGCTCCGCGAGGGGCTTCACCGCCCGGTACACGGTCTCCGCCGCCGCCGGGTCGTCGAACACCGCCGTCGTCACGGCCACCGGCACCATCCACCCGTCCGGGCCCGGCTGCGCGTCGACCATGCGCAGTTCCAGATGGCCGCGCGGCCGTACCGGCGGGAAGAGCGTCGTCATGTGGTAGCGCAGGTCGTCGGCGTCGGCCGGCCGGGGCAGGCCCGAGCGCAGCCAGTCGCGGAAGGTCATCCCCTCCGGCACGGCCCACGGCCCCTCGTCGGCCCGTACGCACAACACCGGGGTGTCCAGGACGTGGGCCGCGTACTCGGCGCGCGGCTCCCCGTCCGGCAGGGGGGCGAGGGCCCGCCGGGGGTCGAGGTCCGTCCACAGCGCCTGCCGCGTCGAGCGCCAGCCGGTGCGACGGCCCCCGTGCTGCGGGGAGTTGGCGAAGGCCGCCACGAGCACCGCTCCGAGGAGATGCGCGAGCTGCCAGCGCCGGTGGTAACCGAGCGGCCCCGGCTCCTCCAGGCCCGCGTCCAGGCAGATCTGCACCGACGCCGAATCGCACATCATCGCCCGGCCGGCGGGGCCGGTGCGGTCCAGCGCCGCCTCCATGGCGTCGTACCGCGGCTCGTGGAGCACCCGGCCGCGCGGTGAGTGCCAGGGGTCCACCCCGTATCCGCTGAGGGTGAGGCCGAGCGGCCCGAGCGCCGACCGTACCGCCCGGAGGTCGGCGGCGAGGGAGTCGAGACATTCCATGAGCGAACCGGCCGGGCGCGAGCTGAGCTCCAGCTGCCCGCCGGGTTCGAAGGTCAGGGACGACACCAGCGGCAGGGACCGTACGGTGTCGAGGGCCGCCGCGAGCCTCGGCGGGCGGACGGGGAGCCGGGGATCACGCAGCTCGTGCACGAGCCATTCCAGCTCCACCCCCACGGTGCGGGGCGGGCCGGTCTTGAAGCAGATACATCGCAGCAGTTCCTCCGCCTCCGCCTCGGCGAGAGGGGGTTCGCCGCTCCGTATGCCGCTGGACGACATCCGTACACCTCCTGGTCGTCAGGCCGGTCGTCGGAACCGGCCCCGGGAAGTTCTGCTTCCACCTAAAGCCACCACCGAGCGGCGTGCAAGAGCGCCCCGAACCCGCCGAACGCGCCCCCTGCGCCCCCGCCGGGCCGGAAACCACCGGGGACAGGTCCTCTCGGGACCCGGCGGGAACCCGGGAAAATCCGTTGTCCCGAGCGGGACGAAACGATCATCCTGAGGCCATGAGTGCACGACTGCGCGCGATCGCGCGGCAGACCGAGGAGATCGTTGCCGCGGGCCACTACCAGGCCCCGGACGGCCGCACCGTCTCCGTCGCCGAGGACCTCGCCGCCGCCCTGGCCGGAACGCGACTCCACGGCCCCGAGCCCGTCACGGTCACCCCCGACACCGACCGGACGCCCACCCTCGACGTCACCGGCGAGAGCAGCCTGGCCGCCGCCCGGCGGATGACCGCCGCCGACGCGGCCCGCCCCGTGGCCGTCCTGAACTTCGCCTCCGCCCGCAACCCCGGCGGCGGCTACCTCAACGGCGCCCAGGCCCAGGAGGAGGCGCTCTGCCGCTCCTCCGCCCTCCACGCCACCCTGCTCCGCGCCCCCGCCTACTACGCCCACCACCGGGAGGACCGCGACGTCCTCTACACCGACCGGGTCATCCACTCGCCCCGCGTACCGGTCTTCCGCGACGACCGCGGCGCCCTGCTCGCCGCGCCCTTCACCGTCGGCTTCCTCACCTCGCCCGCGCCCAACGCCGGCGTCGTCCGCCGCCGCACCCCCGCCCTCGTCGACCGCCTGCCGGGTGCCCTCGCCTCCCGCGCCGAGCGGGTCCTGGAGACGGCCGCCGCCGCCGGCTACCGCCGGCTCGTGCTCGGCGCCTGGGGCTGCGGCGTCTTCCAGAACGACCCGGAACAGGTCGCCGGAGCCTTCGCGGCACTGCTCACCGGGGACGGCCGCTTCGCCGGCCACTTCGAGGAGATCGTCTTCGCCGTACTGGACCGCGCCCCCGGCACGCCGACCCTGGCCGCCTTCGCCCGGGTCGTGGGAGCGGCCACCGCCTGACATGCGGGGCCCGCACCCCCGTGCGAGGCTGAGGGGATACGGACCACCGTCCGAAACCCGTCACGGGAGGCACGATCGTGGGCAAGAAACAGACCCGGACCAACCGGGGAGCCCGTACCGGCGGCCATGAGCACCGCACCGAGGCGACCACGAAGGAACAGACCTCGGCGGCTCCCAAGAGCGAGACGTCGATGCCCCTGGTGGAGCACGCGTCGCACCGCAAGGAACGGAAGTTCGGCCACAACTGAGGGTGGCCACGACTCGGTCTGGACACAACCGAGTGCGGCCCCGCACGAGTTGAGCCCCCACAGCGAGTACGGAGCGAGGCGGGGAGCCGACGGGGGTACGAGGCCGGGGCCCGGCGCCGTCATGGCCCCGGGCCCCGGCCCGCATCCCTCCTGCCCGATGTCGGCTACTCCCCGTCGCCGACCCTGATCTCGACGCTCTCCTCCGGCGCCCGGGGCGCCGGAGGCACACCCGTGCCCAGCCGCTCCTGGGCGGCCGGGTTCATCGTGGAGAGCAGCTGCCGGGCCAGCCCCAGACCGGTTCCGCCCATGGTCAGCGCCTTGGCGAACACGTCCGCCATCCCGTCGGCGCCGTTGAGCAGCACCATCTGGTCCACGTTCCCGAACGCCGAGGCGCCCGCGGAGACGATCTCCGGCCATTTCTCGGCCAGCTGCTGTGCGACCACGGCCTCCTGGTTCTCGGCGAGCGCCGCCGCACGGGCCTTGATCGACTCGGCCTCCGCCAGACCCTTCGCCCGGGTCGCCTCCGCGATCGCGAGCCCCTTGGCGTGCTGCGCCGCCGCCTCCGCCTCACCGGTGAGCCGGGTCGCCGTCGCCTTGGCCGCGCTCGCCAGCTCGGTCTCCTTCGCGTCGGCCTCGGCCGCCGAGATCCGGGCGTCGCGCTCGGCCGCGGCCAGCGTCCGGGTCTCGTACGCCATCGCGTCGGCCGGCTTGCGGACCTCCGCCTGGAGCTGCTGCTCCTTGCGGTGTCCCTCGAGCTCCGCGACCCGGGTCTCCTGCACGACGACCTCCTGGCGCGAGGCCGCGTCCGCCAGCGGACCGGCCTGCCGGGCCTTCGCGGACGCCTGGTCCCGCTCGGCCTGGTAGCCCGCCTGGAGGATCTCGCTGTCGCGGGTCGCCTCCGACATGCGCGCCGCCGCCTGCTGCTCGGCCTCGGTCGCCCGCCGGTTGGCCTCGGCCTGCGCGATCCGCGCGTCCCGCTGGACGGCGGCCGCGTGCGGAGCGGCCAGGTTCTTGATGTACCCGGTCGGGTCCTCGATCTCGTGGATCTGCAGCGAGTCGACGATCAGACCGAGCTTCTCCATCTCCGTGCCACAGGCCGAACGCGCCTGTCCGGTCAGCTTCTCCCGGTCACGGATCATGTCCTCCACGGTCAACCCGCCGACGATGGCGCGGAGATGACCGGCGAAGACGATGTGCACCCGCTCGCTCATCAGCTTCTGCTGGTCGAGGAAGCGGCGTGCGGCGTTGGCGATCGACACGAAGTCGTCACCGACCTTGAAGATCACCACACCCCGGACCTTCAGCGGAATGCCCTGGTGGGTGACGCACTCGACGGACAGCTGGGTCTCGTTGAGGTCGAGCGAGAGCTTGCGCACCGCCTGCACACCGGGCAGCACGAGTGTGCCGCGCCCGGTGACGATGCGGAACCCCATACCCGCGCCGAGGCCCTCGTTCTTGTGGTTCGAACCGGAGATGATCAGCGCCTCGTTGGGTTCCGCGACGCGCCACATCATCTTGAAGACGATGACGAGAACGGCGAAGGCGCCGACGACGGCGCCCGCGAGAATGCCGATGCCCATGGACATGGTCCCCCTTCACCGGAGCCGGTGCGGATCCGGTGAAGGGAGTGTGCGCCTGTGACCGGCGCCACTCAACGGTTGCGTCAACTGTCGTACGCGGCTGTGACATAGACGGTGCGTGGAGGGAGATGTTCCATGACCATCACCACCGTTCCGACGTCGATCCGCTCCTTCGGGGAGGCCGGATGGGCGAGGAAGTGCTCGGCACCGCCCCGGATCCGGACGATCACCTCACCGACGAGACCGGGCCCGACGGTGCCGGTCACCCGGCCGAGCAGTCCCACCATCGAGGAGTCCATCGACGCGTCGTCCATGGCTGAACGGTACGTCAGATCCAGTCGTCCAGCGCGGACATGAACCCGTCGAACTCGTCCCGGTGGATCGTGTGCCCCGCCCCCTTCACCGTACGGAGCTCGAATCCGCGGTCCGTCAGCATCCGGGCGTGCTCCGGCCGCACCAGCGTGCTCGGATCGGCGAGGGTGACGAGGGAGGGCACCACGGGCCGGACCGGCCACATGTCGGCGCCCACGAAAGCCGTGAGGCCGTGCGCCGTTCCCTCGTCCCAGTCCCGTACCGACGCCATCTCCACCTCGACGTCCTCGTCCGGCCAGTGCGGGTTGAACCCCTTGATCTGCTCCCGGGTCATCGACCCGCCCCGGACGAACATCTCGGCCCGGTAGCCGCAGGGACCGGCCGCCAGGTGCCAGGCGGGGTCGGAGTACACCGCCCGGGCCGGCGCCAGCCGCTCCACCGCCCGGGCGAGCGCCAGCCCCCCGAGCGAGTGGCCGATCGCCAGCTCCGCCCCGCTGGGCAGCGTTTCGACGAGGTCGTCGGCGTGGTCCGCCGGGCGGTACGCCTCCGGGCCCGCGGCCCGCCCGCTCGCCCCGTGCCCCCGCAGGTCCACCGCGATCACCCGGTAGCCGCGCTCCGCGAGCGCCGGGCCGACCCGCCGCCAGGTGCGGTGGTCGGCCATGAGGCCGTGGACGAGCAGGGCGATCCGGTCGCCCGAACCCCAAGTGGTCGTGTGCAGAAGCACGGTGCGGCCTTTCTGACGGTGCCGGACGGGCGCCGACCGGGGTCAGCGCACGCTGCGGATGGGGCGCACGGCGAGCGCGCCGAGTACCGACAGTACGGCGGCGATCAAGAACAGCGCCGTGTACCCGCCACTGAGCGAGACCACGAGCGAGGCCACGAAGGGGGCGACGATCTGCGGCCCCGCGTTGGCGACGTTGAGGACCCCCATGTCACGGGCGGCGTCCTCGGCCTTCGGCAGCACCATGGTCACCAGGGCGGTGTCGACGGCCATGTAGCAGCCGAAACCGAGGCCGTTGACCGCGGAGAAGACCAGCATCGCGGTCCAGCTCGTCGAGAAGGCCGGGATGAGCAGGGCGACGGCGGCCAGCGCCGCGGAGGCGCCCACGAAGAGCTTGCGCCGGTCGAAGCGGTCCGACAGCCAGCCGCCCAGCACGGTGGAGACGACCATGGCGACCGCGTTGAGCGGCATCAGGATCGCCACCGCCTCCTCGGGGCTCAGCCCGGCTGGCAGCTCGGTGTGGTCCTTGAGGATGTACAGCTGGAACCCGGCCACCGCGAAGTAGCCCAGGACCAGCAGGGCGCGGCCGATGAAGGCCCAGCGGAAGTCGTGGTTTTTGAGGGCGCTGCCGAAGGCCGCGAGCTGCTCCTTCACCGGCAGCGGGGCCTTCGCGGGCATGCGCTGCTCCCGGGCGCAGGCCGTGAAGAGCACGGCGGTGGCCGCGACGATCGCACCGAAGACGAGATAGCCGGTGCGGTAGTCCTCGGAGAAGGCGGCGCCGACCAGGGCGCCGATCGTCGAGCCGACGGGGAGGCCCAGGCCGACGGCCGCCGAGGCCTTGCCCCGGGAGGCCACGGGGACCCGGTCGGGCACCACGGAGGTCAGGGCCGCCTGGTAGATGTTCATGACGGCCTGGCCGAGACACCAGGCGATGGTCACCAGCAGGATCGTGTGGACGCTGCCGAGGAGCAGCATCACGGGCAGCGCGAGCAGACCGCCGGCGAGGATCCACGGGTTGCGGCGGCCCGAGCGGTCCGAGAGGGCGCCCGCCACCGGGTTGAAGACGGTGGCGAAGATCGCGGATATGCCGGAGACGAGGCCGAAGTTGGCCACCTTGTCGGCCGGGTCGATCTCCTCGATCTGGAGCGCGAGGAGCAGCCCGGGGACGCCGATGTACAGGGCGTACATCGCGGTGTTCCCGGCGAGGAGCAGGGGCAGCAGCCCGCGGGTCGGCCGGCCGGCCGCGGCGGAGCCGGGACCCGGATCGCCGGTGCCCGAAGTGGTGGAGCCGGGGGAGGAAAGGGCCACGGTGCCCTCCTGGGGAGATCGCCCGACGAGGGGCGAGAAGCGGATCGAACGAGTTAGTTACACGTGTCAGTGACGCGTGTGAGCATTGTGTAGCACCCGTTTCCGGCCATCCGCCAGACCCTGGGCCGGATTGTTCTGGAAAGATGCCGAAGCGATGAGTCAGCCAACCGAACACACCCCCGAACGCCCCTCTGGGCGCGCGGTCCCGACCAGCGCCGATGTCGCCCGTCTCGCGGGCGTCTCCCGGGCCACCGTCTCGTACGTCCTGAACAACACCTCGGCCGTCCGCATCAGCGAGCCCACCCGCCGCCGGGTGCGCGACGCGGCCGAGGAGCTGGGGTACGTGCCGCACGCGGCCGCCCGCAGCCTGCGGGCCGGCCACAGCCGGATGGTGCTGCTGCCGACCTCCCACGTGCCGGTCGGACCGCTGTACAGCCAGTTCTTCAACGAGTTCCAGTGGGCCCTGCGGCGCCTCGACTACACGGTGGTCCAGTACGGCAGCGTCGGCCTGGAGGCCGAGGAGGCCGCCCGCGCCTGGGCCGAGCTCCGGCCGGTGGCCGTGGTCTCGCTCGGCGAGGTCCAGCTGACCGGGCAGGGCGTCGAGATCCTCAAGAGGTCCGGGGCGCGGGCCGTGATCACCCTCGGCACCCAGGGCGTCGAGGGCACCCACGCCCTCGTCATGGACCAGGGCCGGGTGGGCGAGGTGGCCACCGCCCACCTCGTGGAGAGCGGCCGCCGCCGGATCGGCGTCGTCATCCCCGAGGAGCCGGGCCTCGCCATGTTCTCGGGGCCCCGCCTCGACGGCGCGCGGCGCGCGGTCCACGGCACCGACGCCACCGTCGTACCCGTGCCGCTGCGGTACGACGAGGAGTCGGCGAACGAGCTCGCGGCGCGCTGGCGGGAGCTCGGCCTCGACGCGGTCTTCGCCTACAACGACGAGTACGCGATGCTCCTGATGCGGGCGCTCCAGGACGCCGGTCTGGCCGTGCCGGAGGAGGTCGCCGTCGTCGGCGCGGACGATCTGCTGCTCGGCCGGCTCCTGCGGCCCCGGCTCAGCACCGTGCGGATCGACATGGTGCTCGGGCGCGAACTCGCGGAGCTGGTCGACCGGGCCGTCCGGGAACCGGAGGTACCGCCCCGCACCCGCGCGCTGCTCGCCTCACGGGTCGTCCGGCGCGAGTCCAGCTGACCGGCCGCCCGGCGAGCGGGCGGCCGAGCGCTTAGCGTCGATCCATGAGCACAGTTCCGCAGCGTTTCGAGATCCTGCTGGTGCCCGCGCACGTCGAGGACCGGGGCGGCGCCGCCGTGACGGACAGCGCCGTGCGCACCGCCGTCGTGGAGGCCACCGGGCGGCACGGCGAGTCGGGTTATCCGATCTACGAGGGGCATGGCATCAGGGCCGACATCGACCCCGAGACGCGCACCGTGGAGGCGCTCCTCGTCGACGGGCGGGAGCTCGACTACGGCCTCACGGCCCTCGCCCGCCCGGCGGGACGCGACTGACCTGCGGCGTCCCGTTCCGACCCGGGGCGGCCCGTCCCGAAGGGGCCCGTTGACAGGGCGGTCCGACGGGCAGAGACTCTGCGCGCGCGCCAAGACGTGAGTGTGCGGGGCGAAAGCCCTGTCACCAGGCGAACAGAGTCGTTCCGAAGGTCACGTGGGAGAGAACCGATGAGCATCCGCGACGTCTACATCGTCGACGCCGTCCGCACCCCGATCGGGAAGTTCGGGGGCGCCCTCGCCTCGGTACGTCCCGACGACCTCGCCGGGCACGTCGTCCGGGCCCTCGTGGACCGCACTCCCGCGCTCGACCCCGCGCGCGTCGACGACGTCTACTTCGGCGACGCGAACGGCGCCGGCGAGGACAACCGCGACGTCGCGCGGATGGCCGTGCTGCTCGCCGGGCTGCCCGTCTCCGTGCCCGGCGTCACCGTCAACCGCCTCTGCGGCTCCGGTCTGGAGGCCGTCATCCAGGCGGCCCGCGCCATCGCCCTCGGCGACGCCTCCGTGGCGATCGCCGGCGGTGTCGAGTCGATGTCCCGCGCCCCCTGGGTCCTGCAGAAGCCCGAGCGGGCCTTCCCGGCGGGCCACCAGCAGCTGTACTCCACGACCCTCGGCTGGCGCATGACGAACCCGCGCATGCCCGCCGAGTGGACGGTCCCGCTCGGCGAGGGCGCGGAGCTGATCGCCGACAGGCACGGCATCACCCGGGAGCAGCAGGACGCCTTCGCGCTCGCCAGCCACCGCAAGGCGGCCGAGGCCTGGGCGAAGGGCCTGTACGAGGACGAGGTCGTCCCCTACCCGGGGGTGGAGCTCGCCCGCGACGAGTGCATCCGCGACTCCACGTCCATGGAGGCCCTGGCCAAGCTGAAGCCCTCCTTCCGTCCCGAGGGGGGCACGGTCACGGCGGGCAACTCCTCCCCGTTGAACGACGGCGCCGCCGCCCTGCTGCTCGTCGACGAGGACGGGCTGCGCGAGACCGGCCGGGAGCCGCTCGCCCGGATCCGTACCTCCGCGGTCACCGGCATCGAGCCCCAGCTCTTCGGTCTCGGCCCGGTCGAGGCGGTCCGGCGGGCCCTGGAGAAGTCGGGGCGTTCCTTCGCCGACCTGCGGACCTTCGAGCTGAACGAGGCCTTCGCGGCCCAGTCGCTCGGCTGCCTCGCGGAATGGCCGGAACTCGACCCCGAGATCGTGAACCCCCGCGGCGGAGCCGTCGCCATCGGCCACCCGCTGGGCGCCTCGGGCGCCCGCCTCGCCGGATCCGTCGCCCACCAGCTGGCGGCGGCCGGTTCGGGCACCGGCCTCGCCGCCCTCTGCATCGGCGTCGGCCAGGGCCTCGCCCTGGTCCTGGAGCGCTGAGCACCCGGACAGCACACGAGGGGGGTACGGGAGCGGCTCCCGTACCCCCCTCGGGGTGGATCACTTCTGCTTGGCGTCCTCGACGGACTTCCGGACCTCGTCCATGTCCAGCTTCCGCGCCTGGCCGATGACGTCCTCGAGCGCCGCCTCCGGCAGGGCGCCGGGCTGCGCGAAGATCGCCACGTTGTCACGGACGATCATCAGCGTCGGGATCGAGCGGATCTCGAACGCCGCGGCCAGCTCCGGCTGCGCCTCGGTGTCCACCTTGGCGAAGACCAGGTCCTCGTGGCGCTCGGAGGCCGCGTCGTAGACCGGGGCGAACTGACGGCAGGGACCGCACCAGGAAGCCCAGAAGTCGATCAGGACGAAGTCGTTCCCACTCACGACCTCGTCGAAGTTGTCCTTGGTGAGCTCTACGGTGCTCATTGTTCCTACCTTTCGGGGATCTCCTGGCGGTGTCCTCACGGTCCCCTGGGGACTCGCCCGGCACAACGGCGTATCGAGCCGCGCTATTCCGCGCCGCTGAGCCAGACTGTCACCCATGACACGAACGGTGGACAGCGAGCACGAGCACGAGTACGACGTGGTGGTCCTGGGGGCCGGCCCCGTGGGCGAGAACGTCGTCGACCGAGTACGGGCCGCAGGCCTCAGCGCCGCGATCGTCGAGAGCGAACTGATCGGCGGCGAGTGCTCGTACTGGGCCTGCATGCCCAGCAAGGCCCTGCTCCGGCCCGTGATCGCCCGCTCCGACGCCCGGAAGGTGGCAGGGCTGCGCGCGTCCGTCCAGGGACCGCTGGACGCCCTGGAGGTCTTCGCCCACCGGGACGAGGTCGTCGGCGACTGGACGGACGACGGCCAGGTGGACTGGCTCGACTCGATCGGCGTCCGGATCTTCCGGGGCCACGGCCGTCTCCTCGGGCCGCGCCGGGTCGAGGTCGCGGGCCCCGAGGGCGAGCGTCATGTCCTCACCGCCCGCCACGCGGTCGCCGTCTGCACCGGCAGCCGCGCCGTCCTCCCCGACCTGCCCGGCCTGTCCGGGGCGCGCCCCTGGACCAGCCGCGAGGCGACGAGCTCCGACCGGGTGCCGGGGCGGCTGATCGTGGTCGGCGGCGGAGTCGTGGGCGTCGAGATGGCGACCGCCTGGCACGCCTTCGGCGCGAAGGTGACGATGCTCGTACGGGGCGGGGGACTGCTGCCCCGGATGGAGCCCTTCGTCGGCGAGCACGTGGCCGAGGCCCTCACCGCGCGCGGCGCGGACATCCGTACCGGCGTCTCGGTCACCGCGGTCGTCCGCGACGGCGGTACGGGACCGGTCACGGTGGTCCTGGAGGGCGGTGACCACGTCGAGGGCGACCAGGTGCTGTTCGCGACCGGCCGGGCCCCGCGCACCGAGGACATCGGCCTGGAGAACGTCGGCCTGAAGCCGGGCTCCTGGCTCGACGTCGACGACAGCCTCAAGGTCACCGGCACCGACTGGCTGTACGCGGTCGGGGACGTCAACCACCGTGCGCTCCTGACCCACCAGGGCAAGTACCAGGCCCGGATCGCCGGCGCCGCGATCGCGGCCCGCGCGAGGGGCACGGAAGCCCTGGACGAGTCGAGCTGGGGCGCGCACGCGGCCACCGCCGACCACGCCGCCGTACCGCAGGTGGTGTTCAGCGACCCCGAGGCGGCCGCCGTCGGGCTCTCGCTCGCCGAGGCGGAGCGGGCCGGCCACCGGGTCCGGGCCGTGGACCTCGACATGAGCAACGTCGCCGGGGCGGGGCTCTACGCCCAGGGCTACCGGGGGCACGCCCGGATGGTCGTCGACCTCGACCGCGAGGTGATCCTCGGAGCCACCTTCGTCGGGCCGGGCATCGGCGAACTCGTCCACTCGGCGACGGTCGCGGTCGTCGGAGAGGTCCCGATCGCCCGCCTGTGGCACGCCGTACCGTCCTACCCGACGCTGAGCGAGGCGTGGCTGCGCCTCCTCGAGGCCTACCGGGGCTGACGGTCCGTCACGACGCTGCGCCGTTCCGGATGTCGTCGGTGCGGCGCGGCTCGTTCCGGGAACCGCCCGGGACGTCGTCGGCACCGGAGGCGTACGGGGCGATCAGCGCCCGTGCCGCCGACCGGGCCGCCTCGAGGGCGGGCCGCGGATCCCGTCCGGACTCCTGACCCAGGACGACCCGGGTGCTCAACCCGTCGAGCAGGGCCAGGAGTTCGGAGGCGCGCGCCCCGGCGTCGAGCGGGGCGAAGCGCCGCCGTGCGACGCCCGCCGCCAGGAGCGCCTCCAGGTCCTCGTGCCACCCCCGGTCCAGCTCCTCCTGGGCCTCGCCGAGCGCGCTGTTGCCGGGGGTACGGGCCCACAGTTCGATCCACAGGGTCCAGCGCGGATCGCGCGGCCCGCGCGGCAGGTAGAGCCGCAGGAATCCGTCGAGCTTGCGCTCGGCCGTCATCCGCCGGGACAGCAGCGCGCGGCGCTCCTCGGCCAGCGCGGCCTCGCTCCACCGGAGGGCGGCGAGCAGCAGCAGGTCCTTGCTGCCGAAGTAGTACAGGATGTGGCCGCCGCTCGTGCCGAGCCGCTCCGCGAGCGCCGACATCGTGAGCGAGGAGAGGCCGTCCTCGGCGATCGCCGTCATGGCCTCCTCCAGCATCCGTTCCTGGGTGACGTGCCCGTCCCGCCTTCGTGCCGCCCCTGCCACCGCCGCTGTCCCCGTTCCGTCGATCCACCGGTGCCTCTGCTGGTTCGACCTTAATCGCAACCCCGCAGGTCTTGACGTGGCCGGAACTCATCGCACATCTTGAATGCCATTCAAGAACTTAGAACGTCATTCAAGACGGCGTTCAGGGCAGCGTTCACGGCAGCGTCCGCGAAGACGCTCAGGATCAGGAGGTGCGGAGTGCTCGGACACGAGACGGCGCCCGGGACCACGGGGGCCACGGCGACCACGGCCCGGGACGAGGTGTTCCAGGTCGAGGAACACGGGATCGACCCCATCCCCGACGCCGAACGGCACGGCAGCGCCAAGGACGTCTTCTGGCTCTGGTTCGGCTCGAACCTCACCTTCACCTACGTCATCAACGGCGCACTCGCCGTCGCCTTCGGGCTCTCCTTCTGGCAGGCCACCGCGGTCGTCGTGATCGGCGGCCTCTCCTTCCTCGCCATCGGCGCGGCCGGCCTCAGCGGCGTCCGCACCGGCACCGCCACCCTCGTCATCTCCCGCGCCGCCTTCGGCCTGCGCGGCAACTGGCCTGCCGGTCTGCTCAACTGGATCGTCAGCATCGGCTACACCATCGTGAACACCGTGGTGGGCACCCTCGCCCTGGAAGCCTTCTTCGCCGACCTCGGCTGGAGCGGCGGCTCCGCCACCCGGGCCCTCGCCCTCGGTGTCACCCTCACGCTGACCTTCGCCGTCGCCCTCTGGGGCCACGCCACCGTCCAGTTCGCCGAACGCTGGATGGCCTACGTCCTCGCCGTCGGCTTCGCCGCCCTGCTCGTCCTCGTCCTGCCGGGCGCCGACACCTCCGCGCCCTCCGCCGCACCGGGCGCCGCCGGGTGGAGCCTCGCCTTCGTCGTGATGCTCGCCGGCCCCTTCTCGTACCTCCCCATGCCCGCCGACTACACCCGCTACCTGCCCCGCACCACCACCCTCAAGGCCGTGACCTGGAGCGGAGCCCTCGGAGGCTTCGTCTCCTCCGTCGCCCTGGGGGTCGTCGGGGTGGCCGCCGCGACCCAGGCCGACATGACGGACGCCGTCGCCGGCACCGAGAGCCTGCTCCCCGGCTGGTTCCAGCCGCTCTTCCTCGCCCTGGTCCTCGGCGGGTCCGTCACCAACTCGATCATCACGCTCTACTCGTCGAGCCTGAACCTCCAGGTCCTCGGCATCCCCTGGAGCCGGGCCCGCGCCATCGTCATCAGCGCCGCCGTGACCGCCGCCGGCTCCCTCGGTGCCCTCTTCCTCACCGACTTCACCACCTCGCTCCTCTCCTTCCTCTCCCTCCTGATCATCGTCTTCGCCCCCTGGGGCGGCGTCTTTCTCGCCGACATGGTGCTCCGCCGCTGCAGCTACGACTCCGCCGGACTGCACGCGAGCACCGGCGGCGCCTACTGGTACCGCTCCGGCTGGCACCCGCCCGGCCTGACCGCACTCCTCGCGGGCCTGCTCTTCTCGGCCCTGACCTGCGACTCCGAGCTGTGGACCGGCCCCCTCGTCGCCCCGCTCGGCGGCGCGGACCTCACGCTGCTCGGCGCGGGAGTCTCGGCGCTCGTGTACGTGCTCCTGGCGCGCCGGACGGTCGGACCGGGACCGGCGCCGGTACGCCCCTGAGTCCCCGCCCCCGGAGCGGTCCCCGGTACACCCCGAGCGCCCCGGGCTCCCCCCCCGAACCGCATGAACACCCCTCGTACGTACGTCACGGAGTCACCCCGCATGAACGGCACCACCACCCCCTCCTCCGCTTCCGCCGACCTCCTCCTCACCGGGGCGCGGATCCACACCGTCGACCCCGCGCACCCCGAGGCCGAGGCCCTCGCCGTCCGTGACGGCCGGATCGTCTGGATCGGCCCCGACGCGGAGGCGCACGCCTGGGCCGGGCCCGGCACACGGGTTCTCGACGCCGGCGGACGGCTCGTCCTGCCCGGCTTCGTCGACGCCCACAACCACGTCCGCCTCGGCTCCGACGACGCCTGCGTCCAGCTCGCCGGGGCCCGCACCCTCGACGCGATCCACGACCGCATCCGCGCCTGGCACACCGCCCACCCCGACGCCGACTGGATCGAGGCCGAGGCCTTCGACTACTCCGCGATCCCCGACGGGCGCATGCCCACCGCCGCCGACCTCGACCCGGCCACCGGCGACACCCCCGCCCTCGTCCTCAGCTACGACGTCCACACCGCCTGGCTCAACACCGCCGCCCTCCACCGGCTCGGCGTCGACCGCGACCACACCGACCTCCCCTTCGGCCGGGCCGTCACCGACCCGGACACCGGCGAACCCACTGGATTCGTCAAGGACTTCGCCGTCAAGGGACTCTCCCGCGACGGCCACCGCGCCCTGCGCGAGCTCGGCGTCCCCTGGGCCGCGCCCGACCGGCAGTACGGCCGGCTCGCCAAGAGCCTCGACGACGCCATCGGCTTCGGCATCACCACCGTCGTCGAACCCCAGAACTCCCTCGACGATCTCGCCCTCTTCCAGCGCGCCCGCGCCGAGGGACGCCTGCGCTCCCGGATCGTCGCCGCGCTCTTCCACCCGCGCGGCACGACCGACACCGACCTGGACGAATTCCAGGCCGTCGCCGAGGAGTTCGCGGACGACCGGCTGCGCGTCGGACCGCTCAAGCTGTACATCGACGACGTCGTGGAACCCCGTACGGCCGCCCTCCTGGAACCGTACGCGGGCTGCGCCCATCACCGCGGCGACACCTTCTACCCGCCCGAGGAGTTCGCCGAGCTGCTCACCCGGCTCGACGCGCGCGGCTTCCAGTGCTTCGTCCACGCCACCGGCGACCGGGGCATCAGGACCGTGCTCGACTCCGTCGAGCGGGCCCGTGCGGCCAACGGGCCGCGTGACGCCCGCCACCAGATCGTCCACGTCGAGTGCCTCGACCCGGCCGACACCCCGCGCTTCGCCGAGCTCGGCGTCGTCGCCTGCATGCAGCCCCGGCACGCCGCCCCGGACATCGCGGGACCGGGCCAGGACTGGGCCGAGAACGTAGGCCCCGACCGCTGGCACAAGGCCTGGCCGCTGCGCAGCCTGAGCGAGGCGGGCGCCGTCCTCGCCCTCTCCAGCGACTGGAACGTCGCCGAGATGGACCCCATGGTCGGCGTCCACGCCGCCGTGACCCGCCGCCCGCCCGGTGGCGGGGAGGCCTGGACGGCGGGGGAGACGATCGATGTCGAGACCGCGGTCGAGGGCTACACGATGGGCTCGGCGTACGCCAACTTCCTGGAGCACGAACGGGGTTCGCTGACGGTCGGCAAGCTCGCCGACTTCGTCGTCCTGTCCCGCGACATCCTGCGCGTCGCCCCGGAGGAGATCCCGGGCACGGTGGCGGAGACGGTCGTGGTGGGCGGTGAGGTGGTCGTGGAGCGCTGAGCGGGGGAGCGGGGGCGCGACCGGCCCCGGCCGCGCTGAGCGGGCGAGCGCGGGCGCGACCGACCCCGGCCCGGGCCGAGGCCGTCCGGACCCGACCGGTCCCGGCCCGGGCTGCGGGCGCTCCGACCGGACCCGGCCCGGGCTGCGGGCGCTCCGCCCCGCCCCGCCCGACCCGGGCCGTGGTCCGGAGCAGGGTGGGACGGCAGGGCCCCGGTGCCGGTCAGTGGTCGCCGCCCGCGGCCTTCACCGCCATCCGGCGCTCGAAGGTCCGGCCCGCGTCCCGGGACTCGTACACCCCGTCCCCGGTCGCGACGAACAGCCGGCGGGCGTCCACGACGGTGAGCGCCTGCGGGGCCCCGCCCGGCACGGCCGAGACGCGGGTCCAGCCGGTGCCCCCGCCCGTACCGCGGAAGAGGACGCCGTCGGGATCGACGCCGAACAGGGCGTCGGGGGCGCCCCACGAGAGGTACGCGAGGACCCGGCCCGCACCGGGCGCGAACGTCCTGCCGCCGTCCGTGCTGCGGGCCACCCCGGACTCGGTGGAGGCGAGGACCGTCCCCGGGTCGGCGGGGGAGACGGCGATGTCCAGGGCGCGCAGCGCCGCGCGGTCGTCCCAGGTGATGCCGTCGGCGCTGACCCGGAGGAGCCCGTTCGCGCTGTCGTACCCGTAGACGGTGGCATCGCGCGCGGTGTCGAGCGCGTGGAAGTCGACCTGCCCGGCGAGCGACTTCTCCCGCCAGGTGCGCCCGGAGTCCGTCGAGGCGACGAGGCCGAGGTCGGCGGGGCCGTCGGTGCCCGGGGCCGGGTGCCCGCTCGCGAGGAAGTCGCCGTCGGCCGTGACGGTGAAGCCCATGAAGTCGTCGCGGCGGTCGCCGACGGGGAGGGGGGAGCCGTCGGAGTCGGGTGTGTAGATGCCCTGGTGGGTGGCGACGTAGAGGCTGTCGCCGCGCAGCCCGAGGCCGTGGATGTGGCTGAGGGCCGCGGCGGAGCCGCCGCCGGGGGGCCTGGCGCCGGACGCCTCACCGGACGGCTTGCCGGAGGTCGAGCACGCGGTGAGGGCGAGGGCCAGGGTGAGTGCGGCGGCGCCGGCGGCCGGCGAGCGGGGGAAATGCTTCGTCATCGTTCTTTCGCCTGGGAGCAGGGGAGCAGGGGAGCAGGGAGTAGAGGAGCAGGGGTACGGCGGCGGGGCGGCCCGCCCCGGTGGGGGACGGGCCGCCTGTGGCACGCGGAGGTGTCCGTGTGCCGTGCCGTGTGTACGGGAAGGGGGAGCCGGACCGGATCAGAGCCGGTCGAGGATCTTCTTCAGAGCGGCGACCTCGTCGGACTGGGTCCGTACGACGTCGTCGGCGAGCGCCTTGGCGGTGGGGTTCTCGCCGTTCTTCCGCTCGTCCTCCGCCATGTCGACGGCGCCGTTGTGATGGGCGATCATCAGCTCGGCGAACCTGCGGTCGAAGGCCTTGCCCTTGACGGCGGCGAGGTCCTTCATGTCCTGCTCGGACAGCATCCCGGCCATGCCGTGACCGCCCCCGCCGCCGTGGCCGGCGGACTCGGGCCTGCCCCAGCCCTTGAGCCAGGCCTTCATCTTCTGGATCTCGGGGTCCTGGGCCCGCTCGATCGCGGTGACCAGCCTCTTGACCTCGGGGTCCGCGGCCCGGCCCTCGGCGAGCTTCGCCATCTCCAGGGCCTGCTCGTGGTGGGGGATCATCATCTGCGCGAACATGACGTCCGCGTCGTTGAAGGCGCCGGGTGCGGCGGCCGTGTCGGAGGAACCGGAACCGGAACCAGAACCGGAAGCGGACGGAGCGGCCGACGGAGAGCCGGACGCGGAACCGGACGCGGAGGCGGAGGCGGACGCCGTGGCGGACGTGCCGCCGTGGTCCATTCCGCTCTTGCCGTCGTCCGTGCCGCAGGCGGTGAGCAGCAGCCCGGTCGCGGTGGCGGCGCCGACGAGGGCGAACTTCCTGGTGGTGCGGCGGGTGAAGGAACGCATGGGTGACACCTCGTTGTGCTGGTCGTGCAGACGGAAAGGGGAAGGCCGAAGGCGTTCACGGGCAGCGCGAGGCGCCCGCGGTGGCGTACGGCCTAGATCCGCAGGACGGACAGCTGGGCGAGGTCGGGAGGCAGGGGCGGGGGCGCGTGCGGCCCCAGCGCGGGCGTCAGCCGCGCGAGCAGCAGGGTGAGCCAGTCGGGGCGGCGGCCGAGCGCGGCCCGGACGAGCCCCGCGAACAGCCAGCCGGCGAGGACGGCCACACACAGGGTGGTCATGTCCATCCCCGAGCCCGGCTCGTGCCCCGCGTCGGTGCCGGGGCCCTCGTCACCGTGAGGGGCGACGGAGTGGTGGGCGGATGCCGAACCGGTCCCCGTGCCGCCGGCCGACCCCTCGGGGTGACCGACGGCGTGCATCAGGAACACCCCGAGCGCGAGCACGACGACGAGCAGAAGGTGCGCCAGGGCACCTTCTGCTCGTCTGCGGCGTTCCGCTCGGTGTGGATGCACGGCCAGGACCTCCTGGCCGCCGAATATACCGGACGGGGGTATCGGGGGCGCGTCAGGCCGGCGGTGTCTCGCCCGCCATCGCGGCGGCCATCCGCAGGTGCGGCGCGGCCTCGTCGGTGCGCCCCAGGCGCTCCAGGGTGCGGCCGAGCATCAGCCGGGCGTAGTGCTCGACCGGGTCGCGCTCCAGGATCGCCCGCAGTTCGGTCTCGGCCCGGGAGAGCTGGGCGGAGTGGTAGTAGGCGCGGGCCAGGAGGAGCCGCTGGGCCGTCTGCTCCGGGTGCTCGGCGACCAGCCCGTTGAGGATGCGGACGGCTGTTCCGTACTCCTTCGCGTCGAAGAAGAACCGGGCGCGGTCCCAGCGCTCGCCGGCCGTTCCGAACTCGTAGTACGTGTCGCTCACTTGCTCGCCCTTTCCCGAGGCCCGGATCTGCCACCCTGTGGGGTGGTCGACCACGTCAACACACCGAGATGGTTGAACATTCCACAAGGACTGCCGTCTCCGGACAGGAACAGGTTGAGCATGAGCAATCTTGATCGTCAGGCCGCGCTGACCGTGTGCGGCGGCCGCGGATTCGTCGTCGCCGAGCCGGTACGGGAACTCCTCAGCCCCCGCCACGTCCAGCTCGGCGAGTCGACCGAGGTCCGCCGGCTGCTCCCGAACCTGGGTCGGCGGATGGTCGGGGCCTGGGCGTTCGTCGACCACTACGGTCCCGACGACATCGCCGACGAACCGGGCATGCAAGTCCCGCCGCACCCGCACATGGGACTCCAGACCGTCAGCTGGCTCCACGACGGCGAGGTCCTGCACCGCGACTCCACCGGCAGCCTCCAGACCATCCGGCCGCGCGAGCTGGGCCTGATGACCTCGGGCCGGGCCATCTCCCACTCGGAGGAGAGCCCACGCCCGCACGCCCGCTACCTCCACGGCGCGCAGCTCTGGGTGGCGCTCCCCGACGCCCACCGTCATGTGGAACCGCACTTCCAGCACCACGCCGACCTGCCCCGGATCGCGAGCCCGGGCCTCACGGCCACGGTGATCCTCGGCGAGCTCGACGGCGCGGCCTCGCCCGGCACGACGTACACCCCGATCGTCGGCGCCGACCTCGCGCTCACCTCCGGCACGGAGACCCGCCTCCCCCTGGACCCCGACTTCGAGTACGCGGTCCTCGCCATGTCCGGCGAGGTCCACGTCGACGGCGTGCCGGTCCTGCCCGGCTCCATGCTCTACCTCGGCTGCGGCCGCACCGAGCTTCCCCTCCGGGCGGCCTCCGACGCCGGCCTGATGCTCCTCGGCGGCGAACCGTTCGAGGAGGAGATCGTCATGTGGTGGAACTTCGTGGGCCGCACCGACGAGGAGATCCGCGAGGCGCGCGAGGCCTGGACGACGGGCACCCGCTTCGGCGAGGTGAAGGGCTACGACGGCGACCCCCTGCCGGCCCCGGACGTCCCGGCCGCCCATCTGAAGGCCCGGGGGCGCGTGCGCTGACCCGGTGGACCGGCGACCGGCTCACGGCGACCGGTTCACGGCGGACCCTCGCCCCGTTCCCGTTCCTGCTCCAGCAGGGCCGACAGGTCCCTGAGACGGTCGAGGCCGTGCACGGCGCGGGAGACCCGGGCGTTGTGCACGAGCGTGCCGCGATGACGGTGCAGGAAGTTCCAGTAGCCCGCCGTGAACGGGCAGGCGTCGGCCCCGACCCGCCGGTCGGGGCGGTACGGGCACGGTCGGCACAGGTCGCTCATGCGATCGATGTAGGCACCGCCCGACGTGTACGGCTTCGTGGTCATCCTGCCGCCGTCCGCGTACTGCGACATGCCCACCACGTTCGGCAGCATCACCCAGTCGTATCCGTCGACGAAGCAGCGGTGGAACCAGTCCGTCACGGCGGCCGGATCCCAGCCGTGCTGGAGCGCGTAACTCCCCAGCACCATGAGCCGCGGGATGTGATGGGTCCATCCCGTGTCCCTGACCTGGCGCAGCACCGTGGCCAGGCACCGGGCCGACACGGCATCCGCGTCGAGGTCGTTCCACCAGTCGGGCAGGGCGGCGGTGTGGCCGAGAGCGTTGGACGTCCGGTAGTCCTCACCGAAGTACCAGTAGAGCTGCCAGACGTACTCGCGCCAGCCGGCGATCTGCCGGACGAAGCCCTCGACGGAGTTCAGCGGCGCCTCGCCCGCCCGCCAGGCGGCCTCCGCACCCTCCACGCACTCGAGCGGGTCGAGCAGTCCCAGATTCAGGGAGGAGGACAGAAGGCTGTGGCTCATGGCGCCGTCGTCGGCGAGCATGGCGTCCTCGTACGCGCCGAAACCCGCCAGCCGGTGGCGCAGGAAGCGGCGCAGAGCGGTCCGGGCCTCCCGACGGCTCGCGGGAAACCGCCGGGGCCCGTCGCGGCCGACGAAGGAGACGTCTCCCTCGCGCTCCCAGCGGTCGAGATCGCGGCGGACCCCCTCGTCGATGGAGTCCTCCCGCGGCCGGTAGGGAGCCGCGCCCCCGAGCGTCCGCCGTCCCGGTGGCGGCGGCTCCCGGTTCTCGTGATCGAGGTTCCACGTGCCGCCCGCGGGCTCCGCGCCGTCCATCAGCAGATCGTGGTCACGGCGGACGTGCCGGTAGAAGGACTCCATCCGAAGGCCCCGCTGCCCGTCCGCCCACCCGCGGAAGTCGTCCTGACGGAGCAGGAACCCGCGCGGAGGGAGCACGGTGACGTGGTCCAGGGAGCGTACGAGAGCCAGCGCCGCCCGGGAGGTCGGATGGTGCACCGTCACCGGCCCGCCGCCCACCGCCCGCCGCAGACCCTCCCGGTACGTGTCGGCCTGTACGTACGTCACACGGTCGCCGAGTTCGGCGGCCCGGTGCCGCATCGCGGAGAGAACCAGATGGGCCTTCGCCCGGTGGAAACGCCGACGACGGAAGACCGCACGGGACTCGATCATCAGCACGGGGGCGTCGCGCGCAGGGCCCTCGCCGTCCGCCGAGGTGAGGAATCCCGGCCCGAGCTGGTCGCCGAAGAGCCAGTGCGTAGGGGTCATGCCGCTCTCGATCCGCTCCGTCCCCGTGGGAGGCCTCGGGGTACCCGTTCCGACTTCGTCGCACGGGTGCGCCGCGGATGCGGTTCCTCGCGGACGCTTCGCGGCGGCACGCCCGCCGAGGGCACCGGCTGGCGGGGTACCGCATCCCCACGGGCCGTCGCGGGAGAAGTACAGACGGCCGAGCCGGTCGGCAGGCCAGGCGGTGCGTGCGGCAGCGCCCGTGCCGGGCGGCCGCACACCGGAGCCTTCGGGAGGTCTCGAACATGGCCGGGGAAAAGGTACTCGTCGTGGGTGCGACGGGCATGATCGGCGGTCTGGCGACGCAGCTGATGGTCGGCCGTGGCCGCTCCGTCGCCGTGGCCGGCCGCGACGCGCGCGAGCTGGCGGAGCGGTCGAGCCGGTGGGGGAACTGCCCGCACCGTTCCTTCGACGCCTACGACCTCGAAGGCGGGGCCGCGCTGGCGCCGTGGGCCGCGCGCGCCCTCGGGGGACTGGACACCGTTGTCGTCGCCGTCGGGGTCGCCGGCTTCGGCCGGGCCGAGGAGGTCACGGAGGCTGCCGCGGAGCACCTCATGACCGTCAACGCGCTCGCGCCCATGGCCGTCGTGAGGGGAGCCCTGCCGGTACTGGAGCCTCCGGGGGTCGTCGTGGTCGTCACCGGAGCGATCGTCGACAGGCCGATGCGCGCGACGGCCGACTACACGGCGGCGAAGACGGCCCTCGCGGCCTGGCTGGGCGTGGTGGAACGAGAACAGCGCGATCGCGGGATCTCCGTCGTGGACGTGCGCATGCCCCACCTCGAAGGCGGATTCGCAGACCGGGCATGCGTCGGCAGCCCGCCGCGGCTGCCGCGCGGCGCGGACGCGGCGGAGGCGGTGGAACGGTACGTGATCGCTCCGATCACCGCCGGTGCGCAGGCCCGGTGAGGGGCGCTCCGGAAGCGGTCAGAAGGCGACGGTCCGGAAGATGAAGAAGAGAGCTCCCATGACCGCGCCCAAGGCGATGAGGGATAGCCAGACCATCGGGTGCTCCCAGATGCCGCCGTCAGCGCGCTCCTGGTGGGCCGAGGACGTGGAGCCTTCCGCGGGCGGGGTCTCCTGGGGCGGTACGAGCGGCTGAGTCATGGCCCCTCCCAGGGGGTGTGGGACGGCGTACGGCCGCCGGTCCCTCCACCGTCCCCCGATCCCCAGGGGCCCGCCACGCGCGTCGATGGTGCGTCGAAGTCGCCGCCCTCGCGGCCCTGACGGCCACCCGGCCACCCGGCCACCCGGCCACCCGGTCACGGAGGGTGGGCGTGCCGCCACGCCCACCGGGCCCTTACACCTGCTCCGCCCTGGTGGCGGTGTCGTCGAGGAAGCCGCCCGACTGGTGCTGCCACAGCTTCGCGTAGGCGCCCTCCGAGGCGAGCAGTTCGTGGTGCGTGCCCTGCTCGACGATGCGTCCGCTGTCGAGGACGACGAGCCGGTCCATGGTGGCGACCGTGCTGAGCCGGTGCGCCACCACGAGCGCGGTCCGCCCGTCCATGAGGCGCCAGAGCGCGTCCTGGACGAGGATCTCGCTCTCGGAGTCCAGGGCGCTGGTCGCCTCGTCGAGCAGCAGGATCGGTGCGTCGCGCAGAATCGCCCGCGCGAGCGCGACCCGCTGGCGCTGGCCGCCGGACAGCTTCACCCCGCGCTCTCCCACCATCGTGTCGAAGCCCTCGGGCAGCGTGTCGACGAACTCCGTGACGTGGGCCGCCTCGGCCGCGCGGCGGATCTCGGCGTCGGTGGCGTCCGGCCGGGCGAAGGCGATGTTCTCCCGCAGCGTGCGGTGGAACATCGCCGGGTCCTGCGGCACATAGGCGATCAGGCTGCGCAGTTCGGTCTGCCGCAGCCTGCTGATGTCCTGTCCGCCGATCGTGATCCGGCCGCCGTCGATGTCCGTCATCCGCAGCAGCAACCGGGTGAGCGTGGTCTTGCCGCCGCCGGACCGGCCGACGAAGCCCACCTTCGCCCCGCTGGGCACGGCCAGTTCGAGGCCCTCGAAGAGCGGCTTCGCACCCGCGTGGGCGAAGGTCACCCGCTCGAAGCGCACATCGGCGCCGTCGGAGAGCAGCGGTTCCGGCTTCTCCGGGTCCCGCACGGTCGGCGGGGTCCGCAGCAGTTCGGTGAACTGCGCGGCTTCGGTCATCGAGCTTTCCAGGCGGCGGTAGATCTGGTTGAACTCGAACATGATCCGGGTGGCGTTCGAGTAGTAGGTGAAGGCGACGACGACGGCCTCGACACCGTGTTCCCCGGCGCCGAGGGAGAGCGCGAGCACCAGGCCGAGGACGTTGGTCAGCACGGACATCGGTGCGATCAGGGTGTCGATGCGCAGGTTGCCGTAGTCCCACGAACGCAGCGTGAGGCGGCGTGATTCGGCCACCCGGGAGCGGTGTTCGGCTGCCTCACGTTCCTCGGCGGCGAACGACCGGACCGTGTCCATGTTCATCAGGCTGTCGGCGACGTGCCCCGACACCCGGGCGATCGCCTCCTCGCGTCGGTCGACGAGTGCCTGCCGTCGACGGATCAGGGGCCGTACGCACAGCGTCGTGACCGCGATCATCGTCAGAAGGCCGACCACGAGCAGGGGTTCGTACGTCCACAGCACCACCGACGCGAACACCAGGGGCACGAACTTGCCCATCACCGAGAAGGTGAGCGTGTCGACGAACTCCTCGAACCGCGAGGCGAAGCTCAGGACCCGCTTGGTCAGCGAGCCGGCGAAGTTATCGTGGAAGAAGGCGGCGTCCTTGGCGAACAGCGCGTCCATCCCGATCACGTACAGGTGCTCGATGCCGAGGGCGTCCAGACGGTTCAGGCAGTGCAGCCCGACACGCCACAGCGCCTCGGCGAAGAGCAACACGCCGGCGAAGCCGAGGACGTACGGCAGCATCGGGCCGATGCCACCGGCGACGCCACCTCCGGAGTCCCCCGCGATGCGGCCGACGATCTTGGCGACGATCAGCGGCACGATGTAGAAGATTCCGATGTTGCCCAGTGCCGGGAGCAGCATCGCGGGCACGGTCCACCACTTGAGCCGGGTGAGCTCCCGTGTGTAGAAGCGAAGCGCGAGGAGCACCGAGCCCTTGCCCGGCGAACTCTTGCGCGATTCGGGTGTTCCCATCCAATCCTGCCTTTCGGATCAAAGTGGACAGGATGGGCAGTTTTCCGTGTGGGGACACGCGCCGTCCAAGGGTTTTCTCGACGTGCCTCCGACAGGGCGCCACGCACCTCAGGGGTGCAACCGGCCTGCATTGTCACCTTGTTTGACAGGTCATCATGTGACAGGCGGATGATCGCGGTCGCGGCGCCGACTTGGAGGGGACGAGCCGCCGTGGGCGGCCCCTGCGCCGTCGTGTGATCGGCACGGGCGGCGACCACCTCCGGCAGAGCGCCGGTGGACCCGTGACGGTGAACGGAGTACCGCTGACGGAGCCGTACGTGAAGGACGTCGATCCGTCCGGCATCCCCATCGCGTACGACGTGGTGGTCGCCGAAGGGGCACTTTTCCTGCTCGGCGACCACCGCGGCAGGGACCGGCGGTCAAGGGCCGACGGTCAAGGGCTGACGGGCAGGGGCTGACGGGCGGCGGCCGAGAGTCGGCGGCCGACGATCAGGGGCCGGCGGTCAGGAGCCCGGTGCCCTTCTCAGGAGCCCGGGGCCGTCTCAGGAGCCGGGTCGCTTCATGTCGTCGCGTGCCTTCTTCGCGCTCTCGTGCACCCGCTCGATCGCCGCTCGGGCCTCGGCCGCCATCCGGTCGGCCTTGCCGTCCGCCTCCAGGCGCGCGTCTCCGGTCGCCTTCCCCACGGCCTCCTCGACGGTCCCCTTGCCCTTCTGCACGGTGCTCTTGCGCATGACCGGGTTCCTTCCGTCGCATTCCACGCGGGTCCGCTTCCCTACACAGGGCCCCTGCCCCTGATGCCGGGGTTCATGCGGCGGGCTCCGCGCGTGAGCGTGGGCCTCGGGGCCCGCCGGTGCCGCGTGCCGGCCCGCGCCGAGACCTCAGTCCGCCCTCCGCCGCGCCGCCGCGCTCCTTCGCCGGGCCACGGCCCCCAGCAGCAGCCGCATCAGGCACACCGCGGTGACCACCCACACCGCGGCGAAGAGCCACAGCGGGCCGGACGACGAGGACGCGGCCGCGAGCAGGAACAGGGCCACGCAGGCCATGCCGAGGACGGCGGTGAACCAGCCGAGGCGATGGCGCAGGACCCCGCCCCAGGTGCCTCCCGCGGTGCCCGTGCCCGCGGCGGTGTGACCGAGTGAACGCAGCCTGCGGTTGAGGGACGCGTCGCCGCGAAGGCCCTGTTCTATGCCCTCGAGGATCTTCCGTTCCTGGTGGGTGAGCCTGGGATTGGGATCGTGCATGCCGAACTCCCGTCGAGCGTCGAGCGGTCCGGCCACCGTCACGGCGTCTCCGGTCACGTCCCGGTGGTGCGCGGACGGTCCCGGTGCGCCGCGAGCCATGTGCCGAAGTCCTGGAGGGCGGGGTCGAGGCCCCGGACGGCGTCGATGTCCCGGGCCTCCGTGCAGTGCTGCTCGCAGTCCGTGTCGTACGGGAACATGTTCCCCGACTCGTCCGCGCCCGGGAATCCCCGCGCACGCCATTCGTCAGGAGTGAGGGGACGGTGGCGCACCGGTTCGCCGAGCGCCTCCGTGAGGGCGGCGGACACGCCGGCGACCTTGAGGTGTCCGTCGGCGGTGCTGACCGTCGCCGCGATGAGATCCGTACCGCGTGCTCCCTCGGGTACGTCACCCCTCGGGTGACGTACGGTCCCGCGACGAGGACGCGGCCCGGCACTCGTTCGCGCCCCTACGGACCCGCGACCCGAGTGGGTGAGTCCTTCGGCGCGCGGCCCAGCGCGCGGATCGCGGGTATGGCGAGCATGACGCCGATGAGCGCGACGCCCATGACCGACGAGAACAGCAGCACCCGGTCCGCGCCGTACGCGTCCGCGGCCGGGCCGGCCAGGGCCCGGCCCAGGGGGATGACCATGATGGAGCCCGCCACGTCGTAGGCCGAGACACGGCTCAGGACGGCGAGCGGGATGTGGGACTGGACGCTCGTCGCCCACATCACGCCCCAGAACGCGAAGCCGCAGCCCGCCACGACGCCGGTGAGCGCCGTCACCGTGAAGGACCAGCCCAGGGCCGGTGCGAGGGGGTTGAGGGTGAAGAAGAACATCGCACAGGCTCCCGCGACCAGCGGGCGCGTCGGGCGGACCCGCATGCCCAGCAGACCGCCGACGATCGTGCCGGCACCGTCGGCCGAGGCGATCCAGCCGTAGCCGCTCGCACCGTGCTGTTCGGTGAGCAGCGCCGCGCCGAGCGGCAGCGCCGGGCCGAAGACGAACAGGCCGTACACCGCCCACACCGCGATGACCCCCCACAGCCACGAGCGCGACCTGAACTCGTGCCAGCCCGTGGCCAGTCGGTGCCACATCGGGTCGTCGCTCTCGTCCTTGGCGGTGCCGAGCCTGCGCAGCGGCGCCAGGCCGAGCGCGCTCATCGCGTACGCCGCCGCGATGACCACGAACGAGCCGGCCACGTTCCAGTAGGCCACGAGGAGGCCCGCCACACCCGGGCCGAGCAGGGTGCAGATCGCCTCGGAGATCCGCAGCAGCGCATTGGCCCGCTGGATGTCTTCGGCGACCTGGGGGACCAGACTCGCCAGTCCCGGCTGGAACATCGCGGTCGCGGCACCGCTCAGCGCGAGGAGCGCCATGATGTGCCACAGGCGAACGTCCGAGCCGATCAGCAGGACCGCGAGCGCCAGCATGGCCACCATGCGCACCACGTCCGCGCCGACCATCATCACCTGCGGTGTGAACCGGTCGGCGAGCACGCCGCCGAACAGCACGAGCAGCACGATCGGCGCCATCCACGCGGCCAGTGCGTATCCCACACCGCCCGCTCCGTACCCCGCGCCGAGCACGGCGGTCGTGAGCGACACCATCAGCATGCCGTCGGCGAGCAGCGAGGTGCTGCGCGCGGTGAAGAACAGCCGGAAGCGACTCGATCGCCATGGGCTGGGAGGGGAGCCCTGCTCCCGCTGCGCGGTTGCCTCGTCCATCGTCATGTCACATCCCGGTCCCGGCCGGTCCCTTCCCTGAGAATCTGCTGCCGGAGCCAGGCGCTGGTCCGGTCCGCCTCCGCCGGCGGGTGGTGGACGATCACGTACCGGCGCGGGGCCAGTACTCCGGGGCGGCCGGGGAGCGCGTCCATCAGTGCGGTGTGGGCCTGCGCCGGTGTCAGCGGGGTGCCGCCGGCGGCGATGTACGCCGTCAGGGCCCCGCCCTGGGGCGTGGTGGCGTCCGGGGCGGTGGCGTCCGGCGTGCCGCTGTCCGGCGCGTGGCCGTTCGGCGCGCTGCCGTCCGGGGCCGTGGCATCCGCGGTCACGTGGACGGGCAGCCCCGCGAGTGCCTCGCTCAGCGTCTGCGCCACGAGCGGCGGCGACGTCCAGGACCCGTCGACCCGGCACCACCGGGGTCCGCGCGCGACCGGACGGACACCCGTCACCTCGGTCAGTGACGCGAGCGGTACGTCGTCCGTGGCGGCCGCCTCCAGGAGCCGTACGAGACCGGTCAGGAAGGCCTCCGCCTCGCCCCGCTTGAACAGCGCGGGATCCACCCAGGTGCTCAGGTGGAGGAGCGGTCCGGTCGCGTGGACGAAGGTCAGGACGCGGGTCGGCAGCACCTGGTCAGGGCCCCAACTCAGTTCCAGGTCGGGGCCGGTGGGCACGTCCGCCGTCGTGTCCGCCGCGTCCTCACCGGTCGCGGACGCGACCGTCGTCGCCGTCGCGGGCAGTGTGCTGACGTCGTTGAAGACGACGTCGCGCGCGAACCGGCTGCCCCGTTCGTGCGTCGTGCTCCCGATCATCTCCCAGAGCGCCACCGCGTCGAACCGGCTGTGCCGGTACGCGTTGAGCGCCGCCCCCCAGGCCTTCTTGAGCAGCGCGTCGAAGGTCGGCACCCGGACGTCGAGGGAGAGCAGCGCGTCCTGGGACAGCGTGTTCACCGAGCGGGCGAGCCGGGGGTGGTAGCGGTTGGACGTCGGGACGGCCGCCACGCACGCGTGCTGGTCCGTGCGATGGGCGACGAGCGCGCACCACGCGGTCAGCAGCACGGTGGACGGCAGGCCGCCCGTGCGCTCGGCCACGCCTGCGAGGGCTCGCGCCGCCCGCCGCGACCGGAGCGTGAGCTGTGGAGTCCGCATCTCGGTCCCCTCGGCGCCCGGCTCGGCGAACATGGCCTGGGGGCCGGTGCGGATGATCCGCTCCCAGTACCGCAGCGAGGCCTCGGACGTGCGCAGGCCGGCCGGGCTCGCCTCCTCGGCGGCGAGGCCGAGCGGAGTGAGGGACGTCGGCGGCGGGAGGGTCTCACCGGCGAGGAGGCTCAGCCACTCCTCCTTGAGGACGCCGAGGGCGCCGACGTCGGTCACGGCGTGGCTCGCCGCCATGGCCACGAACCGGGGTGCGCCGGACCGGGTGAGGAGGGAGACGCGGAGGGGGAAGTCCCGGTCCAGCCGGAAGCGTTCGGCGCGGGCTCGGCGGGCCGACGACTCGGCGTACCCGGCGGGGTCCTCGGGCAGGTCCTCGTGATCGAGGACGGTGACGGTGAACGTCCCCTCGGCCGCCACCACTTGTTCTCCGGGTGCGCTTCCGGCGGCGTGCGGAAACGTCGTCCGCAGCGCCTCGTGCCGTATCGCGAGCGTCCTGAGGGCCTCGATCGCGTCCTCGGTCCGGGTCCCCTCGGGAACGGGCCACACATCGTGGATGTTGATGTGCTCCGGCTCGTCCCGCAGCATGCAGCGGATCATGTTGGCCTGCCCCATGGTGACGGGGCCCCGGCGCTCCTCGCCCCCGGAGTACGCCACCGTGACGGTGCGGGCCCTCCTCGGGGGGACCGCCCGGCTCGCGCGGGTCAGGGCCTCCCACGCGTCGGTCAGCAGGGCGAACTCCGCCATGTCCTGCCGCGCCTCGTCGAGGAGCTGCTCGCGGAGAGGGGCCAGGGCGTCGGCGGCGGTGGCGTAGCGGCCGCCCAGGGCGCGGTAGGAGCGGTCGAGGACATCGAGCCGTTCGGCGTTCTCCGACCGGTCGACTCGGGTGCTGTCCCTGACGAACCCGGCGACGACGGAGGCCCGGACGTGGCCCTCGGCGTCGAGCAGCGCGTCACCGGCCTCCTTCATCGCGGAGTACACCGACGCGAAGTGCGGCGTGGAGAGGAGGTACTTGGCGAAGCGGCGTTGGTAGGCCAGGAATCCGGAGTCCGAACGACGCTCGCCGGTATGAAAGTTGACGATGTGTCGGTTGTGCAGGACACCCGGCAGGCGGGCGTCCTGGACGAGGTGGATGAGGAAGTAGTCACTGCCGATGGTGTCGGTGGCGGGCGGCAGCGGAACCCGGCCGTACACCTCGCGGTCGAAGGCGATGTTGCACATGTCCAACCGCGTCGGGCTGACGCTCATGAGCGTCGTCCGGTCGCCGGTGTACGCGGCCGTGCCGGCGCCCCTGAACGATTCCGCGATCAGGTTCCTGCGCCAGATCTCCGGGTAGCCGGAGGGGATCGAAAGGCCCACGACGTCCTCGTAGATCCCCGGGTCGAGACGGCGGATCTCCTCGACGTCCACGGACATCTCCCCGACGAAGGACCCGCCGACCAGTGCCACCGGCCGGTCCGCGCAGGCGGGGTCGAGCCTGCTCCGGGAGACCAGACCGGCCACGTCGGCGGCCCGCAGCCCCAGTGCCGTGAGCTCGTGGTGGAGCGGGAAGACCGGTGCGCCGTCCAGATGCTGGTAGCGGCTGTCCGAGTCGCGGCGGTGGACCGACGCGCAGCCCAGGGCCTCCGCGAGGAGGAAGGCGCGGTTGGTGCAGGCGCCGTAGGAGACGCGGTCCGGCAGCATGAGGCCGAGCACGCGGTCCGGCGCGGGGACGCCGGAGCGGGCGATCACCTCCCGCAGGAAGGTCCGCTGCTCGTCCTCGTCGAGGTGGTGGACGAGCACGCCGGGGACGGCGGGCAGTGAGGCGATCACCGCGCGGTGCTCGGCGACGTCCGCCGCGTCGGAGGAGTCCAGGACGAGGAGCCGTACCTCGACGCCGAACACACGGGCGCCGTAGGCGGCCTCCTCGGCCACGGCCCGGATGGTCGCGGCACAGGCCCGGTCGGTGGGCAGGGTCAGACAGACACGGCGCACGCCGGCTCCCCGCCCTGGTCGGGGACGGTGGCGGCGCCCGTGCGCGCGGTCGGGGCCGGGGTCGCGGCCGGGGTCGCGCCAGGGCCGGCGGCGCCGCCTCCGTCCGCGCCCGCAGCCTCGCCGGCACCCGCGCTTCCGTCCGCACCGGCACCGGCACTCACACCCGCGCCCTCGGCCGTCGGGCCTTCCCCCGTGTCCTTCCACGAGGTGAGCCCCAGCAGTCGGCTGCCGAGGTCGTCCAGGACGGCCGTCGGGTAGCGCTTCGACTCGTGGAGCACGGGGTCCCCGACGAGGGTCCGGTTCCAGCGCGGGGTCCGCAGGTGCCGCCAGGAGTCGACGCGGGACCGCCTGAGCCGCTCGTGCTCTTCGAGCGCCGGCATCATCGACAGGTACTGGACCGCCCGTACCTGGTTCTCGGACACGTTGCGCGCCACACCGTGGGCGAGCAGGCCGTTCCAGATCAGCAGGTCGCCGGGGTGCAGATCGGGGCGGACGACGGGGTACTCCGTGCGGTCCACGGCGGGCCGCAGCGGGTCGCGGTCGGCCGGCTGGGCGATCTTCCACTCCTCGAACCGCCGGAACAGCTCCGGGTTGCACTGGAAGCCGCCCGACTCCGGCCGGGTCTCGTTGAGCGCGATGATCCCCTGCACCCGCTGCGGCGGGACGCCGAGCGTGGTGTCGATGTCCCAGTGCAGCTCGATGTCGAAGCCGCGGTCGGTGGGCTCGATGAGGGCGCGGTCGCGGTTCCCGATGTTGGGCGGGTTGAGGTTGAGCCGGTCCTGGGTGACCCACAGCTCCTCGCAGTCCCAGACGTCCACGAAGGCGTCGTAGACGCGCTGGGCCTGGCGGTTGTCCCAGAGGAGCTGGTGGTGGTACGCCTCCACGAAGCCGTAGACGTGCAGCTGCTGGTCCAGTTCGGAGCGGAACGGCCGGTCCTCGTACCAGCTCTCCGGCCTGTCGGGGTCGAGTCCCTGGAAGTCCCAGGTGAAGTCGAGCAGGCGCTTCGCCGCCTCCGCGGGGATCGCCTCGCGGACGATGACGTAGCCGTACGTCTGCCAGTGCGCGAAGTCCTCCTCGGACAGGACGCGCAGCGGCTGTGACTTCTTCAGCTCCCGCAGTGTGGTCTGGGCGAGGTAGGACTCGCCGTCCGCGCTGAAGTACGGCCGGTCCGAGGCAGCCCGGTGGAGGTGGGGGCGGCGGCGGGGGCGATGGGCTGCGGGCGTCGTCATCTGGTCCCTCCAGGGCGGGAGTCGGGGAGCGTTCCCCGGCCGGTGGACAGCACGGAGAAGCCCTCGGCGCGGAGCCGGGGGCCGAACGGCACGGACGGACGGCAGGGCGGACGTCGGAGCGGACGGAACGGACGCACGGCGGCGCCCGGCGTGGGATGTCGGGGCCACGCCGTTCAGAACGATTGGTTTAGACCATACCTGTTGTCAAGTGACGTCTCAATATGCGGAGTTGCATGTGACAGTCCCTCGGCTTTGGTCTAGACAACCCGCGCGAGGCTGACCTAGTGTCCCCTTGCGCAGTCCGGTCCCGCAGGGATGTCAGCCGGCTTCATCGCTGCTGCGCTTCGCGGTCAACGGCGACCACATCCATGGGCGTTCACCCGCATCTCGGTTCGCCCACGCCCAGAGGGAGCGGTTTCCATGAGCACACCCAGCGCCACGGTCCTGCCGGACGGCGGCCTGAAGAGCCCGGGCGCGGGCCTGATCACCCTGGACCCGGTCCGGACCGCGCTCCTGCACGGACTCGACGAGCTGCTCACCGGCCTCGCCGCACGGCTCTCGGCGCCCGAGGTCGTCGGCCCGCCGCTGCTGTCCGTGGAGGGCCTGACGCGCCTCGACTTCTTCCGCAACTTCCCCCATCTCGGCGTCTCCGCGGGGCGCTTCGCCCCGGACGCGCTCGACGGGCTCGCGGCCGGCGAGACGCCGGGAGAACTGCCCCTGCGGCCGACCGGCCATCTGCTGCCGTCCGCGACCTGCTACGGACTGCTGCTCTCCCTGGAGGGCCGGGACGTCGGAGAGCAGGGCCTCCGCCTCTCCGCCACGGGCCGCTGCTTCCGCAACGAGACCCACTACGACGGCCTGCGCCGCCTGTGGGGCTTCCACATGCGCGAGGTCCTGTACCTCGGCACCAAGCAGGGCTCGGTCGAACACCTGGAGCGGGGCGCCGAGTTCATCCTCGAAGCGGCCGCCCTCCTCGGGCTGGAGCTGAACAGGGCCGTGGCCGACGACCCCTTCTACGACAAGGGCGGCTCCCGGGCCAGGCTGATGGCGCTCGACCCGGTCAAGCACGAGTTCTGCGCCCCCGACGGCACGGCCATCGCCTCCGTGAACCGGCACCGCAACTTCTTCGGTGAGCGGCTGGACATCCGCGCGGGCTCGGAGGGTCCGGCGTACAGCGCCTGCGTCGCCTTCGGGATCGAGCGCTGGATCCACGCGATGATCCTCGCCCACGGCACCCCCGAGCTGGCCCTGGACCGGCTCCGCGACGCCCGCGGCTGAGCGAGGCCGCGGTCACGGCCCCGGCACGCCGGACGCCCGACGCGTCCCGCACGCCCATCCCGCACCCCGTACCCCTCCCGTACCCCTCCCCTCTCCCCGCGACAGCTGTAAGCAAGGAGCGACCTCTTCCCATGGAACGCATCGCCGAGTGGCTTCACGAGAAGAACCCCGGCCTCGACGGCCCGATCGCCCACGACGAGGACCTCATCGAGGCGCGTCTCATCGACTCGATGGACTTCCTCGAGTTCATCGACCTCCTGGAGGAGCTCTCCGGGAGCGCCATCGACCTCCAGGAAGTCACCATCGACGACTTCCGCACCCTCGGCCGCGTCCAGGAGCGCTTCCTGAGCGCCGCCGCGGGCTGAGCGTCCCCCGATGACGGGCGGTCCCGAGCCGGACCGGGCCACCGGGCTGGCCATCGTGGCGACGACCCCGGAAGTGCTGGCCCACCCCGGCCTGGACGAGGGTCTGCTGGCCCCGTGGGAACGGCGTCGCCTCGCGGGGATCCGGCTGCCGGGCCGCCGGGACGACGTACTCGCGGCGCGACTCCTCGCGCGGCTGTGCGTCGCCCGTGTCACCGGCCTGCCGCCGGACACGCCGGATCTCGCCCAGCTGTGCCCCGGGTGCGGCGGGCAGGGCCACGGGCGTCCGTACCTGCGCGGCCGCCCAGGGGTGGGCGTCAGCCTCAGCCACGCCGACGGTCTGGTCGCGGCCGCCGTGGCCCCGGGCCCGATCGGCATCGACGTGGAGCCCGTGACGCGCCGCCCCGGCCCCGTACACGTACTCCGTCGCCTCCTCCCCGCCGCGGACTTCGAGGAGGCCGTGAACCCACCGGATTCCGGCCCGGCGCTGCTCCGCCTGTGGGTCCTGGCGGAAGCCCGGCTGAAGGCAGGCCTGACCGGTCACGCCGGCCTGACCGGTCACGCCGCCCTGACCGGTCACGCCGGTCAGGGCGACATTCGGCTCGTCGAGTGGACGGACCGGCCCCGCGCGGCCGTCGCCGCCGTGGCCTGCACAGCGGGGATCGCGATCGCCTCCGTCTGACGACCCGCCCTTCCTCTGCCCCAGGGCGTCCCTCCGTGTCCCCCCGTGTCCCTCCGGAAGGTGCCGGGTGCTCCGGCACGCGTCCTCGCCGCCGCCGCGCTGCCCGCGCGCCGCGTCGTGCGGTGGGGTGCTCGCCCGGCGCCGGCGGCTCTCGCCGTCGCGAGTGACCCGTCGCGCGCCCATGGTGACGCCGGGCGCACCGCCGATCGGCGGAGTTCCGGCGCCCGGCCTGTGATCCTGACGACCGGAGGCCCTCGCGGGTGGTAGGTCGGTGGGATGCAGCCAGGCACCTCACCGACGGTCACGGTCAGCCCCTTCCTCCGTACGGCCGCCGCGTACGCGTGGCGGCTGCTCGTGGTCGGTGTGCTCGTCTACAGCCTCTTCGCCGTGCTCGGGCGCTTCCACGAGATCGGTGTGGCCCTCTTCCTCGGGCTCGTGATCACCGCGCTGCTCCGACCTCTCGCCGACGTGGTCGCCCGCGGGCTGCCCCGGCCCTTCGCCGTGGTGCTGACCCTCCTCGGCAGCATCGCGCTCGTCCTGGGCGTGCTCGCGCTGGTCGGGGAGGCGGTGGCGGGGGAGCGGACGACCCTCGTGCGCGAGTTCCGGGTGGGGGTCGGCCGGATCGAGGACTGGCTGGAGCGGCCGCCGTTCCGGCTCAATCCGGGGGCGTTGAGCGACCTCCAGGCCAAGATCGGGGAGTATCTCTCCAGCCATCGCTCGACCCTGGTCAGTACGGCGTTGAGCGGCGCCCATCACGTGGTGGCCGTGCTGACGACCCTGGCCCTCGCGGTCTTCTCCGCGGTGTTCTTCGTCCACTCCGGCGACCGCCAGTGGGCCTGGTTCCACAAGCAGCTGCCCGGTTCGATCCGCGAGCGGGTCGCGGTCGGCGGGCGCGCCGCCTGGCGGACCTTCACCGGCTACACCCACGGGATCGTCCTCGTGGCGGCGGTGAACGCGGTGCTCGTCGGCATCGCCCTGTGGCTCCTCGGGGTTCCCCTCGCGGTGCCGCTGGCCCTCCTGGAGTTCGTCGCCGCGTTCGTGCCGCTGATCGGCTCGCCCATCGCCCTGGCGGTCGCCGCCGTCGTGGCGCTGGCCTCGCAGGGTCCCCTGGTGGCCGCGATCGTGATCGGTCTGATCGTGGTGATCGGCCAGATCGAGGGCCACGTCCTGCACCCGCTCGTCCTGAGCTGGGCCGTACGGCTCCATCCGCTGGTGGTCGCCATCTCGGTCGTCGCCGGCTCCATCGCCGCGGGCATCGTGGGCGCCGTGGTGGCCGTCCCTCTGGTCTCGGTGGTCTGGTCGGTGCACACGGCGCTGCGGGATGCCCGCGCGGCGCGGGCGGAGGCCGGGACGGCACCGACGGATGGCGATGCGGAGACGGCAGCGGAGGCGGCGGCCGGGGGCGATGCGGAGACGGCGGCGGAGGGCGGCGCGGAGACGGCGGAGGACTGAAGCCGGGCGCTCGACCCGTGTCCGACACGGCCCGGAGCCGCCCCAAGGAGGGTCCCGCACCGAGGAGTTCACGTCCCGGTTGTGGTGCGGGGTCTTGCGCGGAACTTCCGGTCTCTCTACTCTCCCGGCCAATGGTTAGGAACATTTCCTAACCATTGGCCATGGAGGGAAAGGGAGTTGTCATGCGTCGACGAAGCGTCTCGCTTCTCGGGCTCGCGGGTCTGCTGGCGTTGCCCCTGACGGTGCTGCCGCAGGCACAGGCCGCCGACAGTCTGGTGTCCACCGGAAAGGCGGTGACGGCCTCGTCCGTCGAGACCTCGGCCTTCGGGCCCGGTCTCGCGGTGGACGGCAGCGCGGCCACTCGCTGGGCGAGCCTCGAAGGGGTCGATCCGCAGTGGATCCGCGTCGACCTCGGGGCCAACCACACGATCTCCCGCGTCAAGCTCAACTGGGAGGACGCGTACGGGAAGACGTACCGGATCCAGACCTCGGCCGACGGCTCGACCTGGTCCGACGTCTACTCCACCACGGCCGGTGACGGCGCGACCGACGACCTGACGGTCTCCGGCAGCGGCCGATACGTCCGCATGTACGGGACCGGCCGCGGCACCGCGTACGGCTACTCCCTCTGGGAGTTCGAGGTGTACGGCGCGCCCACCGGCACCGGGGGCGGCGGCGGCACGGCCGTCCCCTTCGGCAGCCACCTCAAGCCCTACGCCGCCGGCATGCTGAAGCCCTCCGGCTCCCAGGCCGCCCTCGACCAGAAGGTCGTCGACTACTACAACAGGTGGAAGTCCGCCTTCGTCCGCCAGAACTGCGGCAACGGCTGGTACCAGATCATCTCGCCCGACGCCGACCACCCGTACGTCGCCGAGGCGCAGGGCTACGGCATGGTCGTCGCCGCGACCATGGCGGGCGCCGACCCCGACGCGAAGAAGATCTTCGACGGCCTCGTCAAGTGGAAGATCGACCACCCGTCCTCCGTCAACCCGAACCTGCTCGCCGCCGAGCAGGACGTCAACTGTCGCAGCGTCAACGGCGGTGACGGCGCCACCGACGGCGACATGGACGTGGCCTACGGTCTGCTCCTCGCCGACAAGCAGTGGGGCAGCACCGGCACGTACAACTACAAGGACCTCGCGCTCAAGCACATCGCCGCGATCAAGAAGGACGAGCTCAACCCGACGACCAAGCTCCTGAAGCTCGGCGACTGGAGCAGCTCCGGCGACCAGTACTACTACATATCCCGTACCTCCGACTGGATGGTCGACCACTTCCGCGCCTTCCGTACCGCCTCGGGCGACACGACCTGGGACGCCGTGCGCACCGCGCACCAGACCCAGATCTCCCGTCTCCAGTCGACCTACGCCTCCGGCACCGGACTCCTCCCCGACTTCGTCGTCGACACCAACACCACCCCCAGGCCCGCCCCGGGACAGGTCCTCGAGGACCCCAACGACGGCGCGTACTGGTGGAACGCCTGCCGTACCCCGTGGCGCATCGCGGACGACGCGGTGACCAGCGGCGACGCCACGTCGCTCGCGGCCGCGCGGAAGCTCAACAGCTGGATCAAGACGAAGACCGGCGGTGACCCGAACAAGATCGCCATCGGATACAAGCTCAACGGCACGCAGATCTCGGCGGGCAGCGAGGCCGCCTTCTTCGCCCCGTTCGCGGTGGCGGCGATGACCGACTCCGGCAGCCAGGCCTGGCTGGACGCCCTGTGGAACAAGATGCTGGCCACCCCGATCGACACCAGCAGCTACTTCTCCGCGAGCATCCAGCTCCAGGTCATGATCACGGCCTCAGGCAACCACTGGGTCCCGTAGCGGTACGGACAGCGCGTCGAGGCAGTCCGCCAGGGCCGCCGTGGTGGCGCCCAGCGGGAACCGCGCGGCGAGCTGCCCGTCGGGGCGCACGACGAAGCCGGTGTCGCCGTCGGGGAGGTAGATCCGCGCGAACTCCCCGGCGGCGTCCCGGTACGCCGGAGCGCCGAGGGCCGGGGCGGTGTCCGGATCGGCGTCCCGGGGGAGCAGGGCGACGACGTCGAGCGGCAGCCGCTCGGCGGCGGCGGCCCTCGCCGCCGCCACCGCCCGCTCCAGCCCGATGACATCGGCCCCGTACAGCACGGCCACGTGTCCCGGGCGGTCGCGCAGGACGTCGAGCAGCCGGAACGGGTGGACGGCGACCGGTGTGCGCAGACCGCCGCAGTCCGGGGCCAGATCGCCGGGCTGCGGCGCGCCCGCCGGCCCGTACGGGGCGCCGGCGAGCGGGCCGTCCCGGTAGCCGACGAGCAGCTGGGCCTCGCGGAGCAGCAGCGTCGTCATGTCCTCCGGATCGCTCTCCATGCCCTGGGTGGAGTGCCGCACGGTACGGCCGACGACCTCCTCGCCCACCGGGCGGCGCTCGGCGTCATAGCTGTCGAGCAGCGCGGGCCCGGCCTCGCCCTTCACCACGAGGGCGAGCTTCCAGGCCAGGTTGGCGGCGTCCTGGATGCCGGTGTTCATGCCCTGGGCGCCGGTGGGCGGATGGATGTGCGCGGCGTCGCCCGCGACGAAGACCCGCCCCCGGCCGTACCGGCCGACGATGCGGTGGCTGATGCGGAAGACCGACGACCAGCGCAGGTCGGAGAGCCGGGCCGGGCCCGGAGCCAGCCGGTCGACGACGGCCTGCAGGTCCGACAGCTCGGGGCCGCGACCGCCCTGGAGGCCGTGGGCGAGTCCGTCCGACGGGATGCCGCTCCCGGGCGGTCGCGTCGCCGGCGCCGCATCGGCCGGCTCGGCCGGCACCTTCATCGACATCCGGTAGCGGCCGGCGCCGGGCAGCGGGATGCAGACGAGGACGTCGTCGAGGGACCCGTCGGCGGCACGGTGCTCGCAGCGGAGCGCGTACCCCCGGGGCAGGTCCCAGTCCGACTCGGCCACGACGTCGCCGAGCATGTACGCCTCAGGGAACGCGCCACCCTCGTACGACAGGCCCAGCGTCTTGCGCACGACGCTGTGGGCCCCGTCGCAGCCGATCAGATAGGGGACCCGCAGCTCCTCTGTGAACCCGGACGCGCCGCGCAGCAGTGCGGTGACCCCGTCCGCGTCCTGGACGAACGAGACGAGTTCGGTCCCGCGCTCGATCCGCGTCCCCAGGCCGGCCACGTACTCCTCGAGGAGCCGCTCGGTCTCGTACTGCGGCAGCGCGGCGAAGCCGTACGGCACCTCGGGGGGCAGTTCGAGCGCGATCCGCGCCTTCACCGCGCCGTTGACGTACGTCAGTTGGCCGCGCATCGGCACGGCGGCCTCCAGGACGGCACGGATCAGGCCCATCCGGTCCCACAGCTCCAGGGTGCGCGGCTGGATCCCGACGGCCTTGGCGTACGGGAGTCTGGCCGGCAGCCGGTCGACGAGCCGGCAGCGCACCCCGTGCCTGCGGAGCTCGGCGGCGGCGCTCAGTCCGACGGGACCCGCGCCCACGATGAGTACGTCGGTGGTGGTGCCGGTGTGCGCCACGGGTGCCCTCCAGTGCCGGCCCGCTTCTCGCCAGGTTCCGTTCTCCATGGTCACCCGCGGCCGCGGGTTCGGCGAGCGGTGCGGCCCGGGCCGCGCACGGGCTTCCACGAGCCGAACCGGCGTACGGAACCGGCCGGCGGCGCCGGGCGTCCCTCCGGGGCATGAGCGAGAACCCCGCCCTTGATCCGGACGGCGTCGGCGAGGTCACCGACGGCGGCGATGCCGGTGATGTCGGCGATCACGGCAGGGAGGCCGACGACGGACGGGCCCAGGGCGCCGTCGGCTGTCTGCTCGCGGTCGCCGGGGTCACGGTCGCCGGGGTCTTCGCCCTGCCCCGGGCCGCGTACAGCATCGACGGCGGGTTCGAGGCCCACGCCCGGGACTGGAGCGTCATCCTGGTCGAGCTGCCCCTGATCCTCCTCGCCGGACTGCTCGTCCCGCCCATGACGTGGGCGGTGGCGACGCGGTGGCTCCGCCCGTGGGCGGCGTTCCTCGTCTGTGCCGCCGTCGTCGCGCTCGGCCTCTGGGGTGCCGCGGCGCTGTGGCATCCGCGCCAGGGGCCCGATCCGGGGTACGGGCCCGGCATCTGACGGCCGCCCTGCGGGCAGCGATAGCGTGCCGGGCGGGAACCCCTCCGGGGGCGTAGGAAAGAGCGAGGAACCCATGGCACAGGAACAGATCCGTCCGTCCGTCGTCTCCCACCCGGTGGGCCATGTCGTCGGGGGCCGCGAAGAGGTGCGCGACGACGAGTGGGGCGACGTCGAGTCGGTCATCCGGCTGGACGCGGAGGCCTTCGGCCCCGAGGCGCTCGCCGGTCTGGACGCGTTCTCGCACCTGGAGGTCGTCTACCACTTCGACCGCGTACGACCGGACGCCGTCGAGACCGGTGCCCGTCACCCGCGCGGCAACACGGAGTGGCCGCTGGTCGGGATCTTCGCCCAGCGCGGCAAGAACCGGCCCAACCGCCTCGGACTCTCCCGTTGTGCGCTGGTGCGCACGGACGGCCTGGACATCCATGTGCGCGGCCTGGACGCGGTCGACGGCACGCCGGTCCTCGACATCAAGCCGTACATGGCCGAGTTCGCCCCGCAGGGCCCGACCACCCAGCCGGCCTGGGCGGACGAGATCATGCGGAACTACTACTGAGCGGCTGAGGCCGGTGCCGGTGCCGGTGCCGGTGCCGGTGCCGATGCGGGGTGCGGGGTGGCGGGGTGGCGGGGTGCGGGTGCCGGGGCCTGGCGTCCCCGCACCGCGTGGCGGGCCTCAGCCCTCCACGATGCCCCGCACAACGCCCAGGTCCAGGAGGTCCCGTGGGCGCAGGCGGAGTTGGTCCGCCGTCGCGGCGGAATCCTCCGGCGGGCGCTTGAGGATCGACGCGGCCGCCTCCGGGGCGATCACCGAGAAGTAGCTGTCGGGGGTGGCCCAGAGGTTGCCGGGGGCCGCGAGGGCGAGGGCGCCGCCCGAGCCGCCCTCGCCGATGAGGAGCGAGGTGACGGGGACGCCCGCGGTGGCGACGGCGGCGAACAGGTCGGCGATCGCCGGGCCCGCGCCCGCGCGTTCCGCCTCCGGGCCGTTGGCCGCCCCCGGTGTGTCGATGAGGGTGAGGACCGGGATCCCCAGCCGGTCGGCGAGCCGTACGAGCCGGGCGGCCGTACGGAAACCGGCGGGGCGGGTCGCGGTCCCGCACTGGGCCGCGTACGCCACCGTACGGCCGTCGGGGAGCCGTCCGAAGCCGCATCGCATCCCCGGGTCCACACCCCCGGCGCGGTCGCCCGAGATCTCCTCACGCACGGAGAAGTGAGCGTCGAGGTACGCGGCCGCCCGGGGCCGCTCCGGGTGCCGCGCCCGGGCCACCGCCTCCCGGCCGCTCGCGGCGGGCGGCGCGCCCGGGGCGCCGAGCGCGCGCGGCGGCGCCGCCGGACCCTCGGCGGGACGGGTGAGCAGGGAGAGCCAGCGCCCCAGGGTGCCACGGAGCGCGTCGGGCGCCACGATCGCGTCGATGTGGCCGTGTGCGAGCTGTGCCTCCGCGGTGTACGCGCCGGGATCCGCGTCCGGTGGACGGACCCGGGAGCCGGCGAAACCGACCTGGGCTCCCGGCAGCGCGAGCACCACATCCGATCCGGCGCCGAGCGTGGCCCAGCCGCCGCCCGTCGTCGGGTCCCGGAGGACGGCGATCTGCGCCAGCCCGGCGGCGCGGGTGCGGGCCGACTCGCCCGCAAGGAGCTGGAGTTGCAGCAGGGCGCGCATGCCCTCGTGCATCCGGCTGCCGCCGGTCGCCGGCAGCACGACCACGGGCAGCCGTCGCGCGCGGGCCTGCGCGTGGGCCGCGGCGACGCGCGCACCCGTCCGCTCCCCGAGGGAGCCGCCGAGGAACCCGAACTCGAAGGAGATCAGGACCGCCCGCACCCCGCCGATCCCACCCGTCCCGCAGATCACCGACTCGGTCTCGCCGGTACGGGCGGAGGCGCGCGCGTGCGCGGCCGAGTAGCCGGGCCATCCCAGCGGTCCGTCTCCCGGCAAGGGCCCCTCGGCGAAGGGGAATTCGGTGAAGTCGTCGCCGGCGACGAGGGCGATCGCCTCGCGTGCGGTCGTCGGGTCGCTCATCCGGACCTCGCAGCTCGTCGACGGAGTGTGGGGGAGGGCCCGTCCGCCCCGCGGCGGCCGCGGGGGACCGGGCCCGCCGGTGCACCGCCACCGTAGCGTCCGGTGCTCCGACGGTCCGGGCCCGCCCCCCTGCTCTCCGCCTTGGACGGGCCGCGTTCCCGCGGTCCCTCCCGGCTCCGCCGTCCCGGCGGGCTCTCAGGCCAGGATGCCGCTCCCGTGCGGCGCGTACAGGTCGAGGAGCCGGACCCTGGTCACCTGGAGGCGGTGGGCCAGGATCGCGCCCACCCAGAACATGACCGAGGCGCCGAACTCGGCGTCCGAGCGGCACATCGAGCGCACGGCGGGGGCGTCGAACTCCTGCGCCCGGACGGGGGTCATCGCCTCCGCCCCCGACTGGCACAGATACGGCGGGAACAGCCACGACAGGCCCACCAGCTCACCGTGGTGCAGGGTCTCGATCACCGGCGCCCCGCGCCCCGGCACCTTGGCGTCGAGCGTCACCGCGCCCGTCTTCACGATCCAGAACCGGTCGGCGTGCTGTTGCTCCTCGAACAGCCGGTGACCGGACTCGAAGTACACGTCCTCGGCGAAGGCCATCAGGCGTTCCCGGTGCTCCGGCGGCAACGTGCTGGCCTTGGGTGCGGCACTGCTCATGGCGGTCCCTCCTCACGCACTCGGCTCCCACCCCCAGTGTCCGCCAGCCCGCCCCCACGCGCGCGTACGCCGGGCACATGCCCGCCGCGCCCCGCCCGTACGGCCTCCCACGCGGGCTCAGGACGGGGCACCCGGTGCTCCGAACGGCACGTGCCCGCGCCTGCCCCGGCCTGACGTGCGGGCCCACCGCCGCTCCCGTAGCGTGACGGCGGGGGTACGGGGCGGGAGCAGGGGCGGGGTCCATGTCCTCTCGCAGATCGGTACGGAACCCATGGCAGACAAGCCCGCGATCGTCCTCGTCCACGGTTTCTGGGGCGGCGCCGCCCACTGGGCCAAGGTGATCACCGAACTCCACCGCCGCGGCCACGACCGGCTGCACGCCGTCGAGAACCCGCTCACCTCGCTCGCCGACGACGCCGAGCGCACCCGGAAGATGGTCCGGCAGGTCGACGGCCCCGTCCTGCTCGTCGGCCACTCCTACGGCGGCGCCGTCATCACCGAGGCGGGCGACCTGCCGAACGTGACCGGTCTGGTCTACATCGCGGCCTTCGCCCCGGACGCCGGTGAGAGCCCCGGCCAGATCAGCCAGGAGAAGCCGCCCGCCGCCTTCGAGAACATCGCCCCCGACTCCGACGGCTACCTCTGGATCAAGCAGGACAAGTTCCACGACAGCTTCGCCCAGGACCTGACCCAGGAAGACGCCCTGGTCATGGCCGTCACGCAGAAGGCTCCGCTCGCCTCCACCTTCGGCGACAACGTCACCGCCCCGGCCTGGCGGGCCAAGCCGACGTACTACCAGGTCTCCACCGACGACCGCATGATCCACCCCGACAACGAGCGCCGCATGGCCGCGCGGATGAACCCGCGCAAGACCGTCGAGCTCGGCGCGAGCCACGCCTCGCTCGCCTCCCGGCCGGTCGAGGTCTGCGACCTGATCGAGCTGGCCGTGCGCGAGACCTCCTCCTGACGGCACCGCCGCCACGTGGCCCCCTGCCCCGCCCGGGCAGGGGGCCACGTCTCGGCGTGCCCGCTCACTCTCCGTGCACCCCCTCCGGAGTGCGGGGGCCGGGTGGAGGGCGGAGCATGAACGTGAGAAGGAGCGGCAAGCGGGGGCGTGAGCCAGGAGGGTGACATGCCCGTCCCGGAAGGTGGCGTCCCGGAGGGAGGCGGCGAGCTCGTCGTGCTCCGCGGGGTCGACAAGCACTTCGGCACCCTGCACGTCCTCCAGTCCATCGACCTCACGATCCACCGCGGCGAGGTCGTGGTCGTCATCGGACCGTCGGGATCGGGGAAGTCGACGCTCTGCCGCGCCATCAACCGCCTGGAGACCATCGACGACGGAGAGATCGTCATCGACGGACGCCCCCTGCCGGCCGAAGGGCGTGAACTCGCGGCCCTCCGCGCCGACGTCGGCATGGTCTTCCAGTCCTTCAACCTCTTCGCGCACAAGACGGTGCTCGACAACGTCACCCTGGGGCAGATCAAGGTCCGCAAGAAGGACCGGAAGACCGCCGAGCAGCGCGCCCGCGCCCTGCTCGACCGGGTCGGGGTCGCCTCGCAGGCGGACAAGTACCCCGCACAGCTCTCCGGCGGCCAGCAGCAGCGCGTGGCGATCGCCCGCGCCCTCGCCATGGATCCGAAGGTGATGCTCTTCGACGAGCCGACCTCCGCGCTCGACCCCGAGATGATCAACGAGGTCCTGGAGGTCATGCAGCAACTCGCCCGGGACGGCATGACGATGGTGGTCGTCACCCACGAGATGGGCTTCGCCCGTTCCGCCGCCAACCGTGTCGTCTTCATGTCGGACGGACGGATCGTCGAGGAGACGACCCCGGACGAGTTCTTCAACAATCCGCGCAGCGACCGGGCCAAGGACTTCCTGTCCAAGATCCTCCACCACTGAGCCGCGGCCGTCGCCCGACCAGCAGCCCCCAGGGGTGATCCACATGAACCCGATCAGGACCGGCAGGGCCACCGTCGCCGTCGCCGCGGCCGTCGTCCTCTCCTTCACCTCCGCAGGATTCGCGAACGGCGCGACCGGTGCCGTGCCACGCGACCACGGTGGCGACGAGATCACCGTCGGCATCAAGTACGACCAGCCCGGGATCGGCCTGAAGACCCCGGACGGCACCTACACCGGCTTCGACGTCGACGTCGCCACGTACATCGCCAAGGAGCTCGGCCACGACCCGTCCGACATCGTCTGGAAGGAGGCCAAGAGCGCCGACCGGGAGACGCTGCTCCAGCGCGGCGACGTGGACTTCATCGCGGCCTCGTACTCGATCAACGACGAGCGGGCGAAGAAGGTCGACTTCGCCGGTCCCTACCTCCTGGCCCACCAGGACGTCCTGATCCGCGCCGACGACGACTCCATCACCAAGCCGTCCGACCTGAACAACAAGAAGCTCTGCTCGGTCACCGGCTCGACGTCCGCACAGAACGTGAAGGACGAGATCGCCCCCGACGCCCAGCTCCAGGAGTACGGCGGCTACTCCGAGTGCCTGACCGGTCTGGAGAACGGTGTCATCGACGCCGTCACCACCGACGACTCGATCCTCGCCGGGTACGCGTCGCAGGACGAGTTCAAGGACAAGTTCAAGCTCGGCGGCTTCAAGATGAGCAACGAGAACTACGGCATCGGCGTCCAGAAGGGCAGCGAGCTCAAGGCGAAGATCAACACCGCCCTCGAGAAGATGGTCGCCGACGGTTCCTGGGACGCGGCGGTGAAGAAGAACTTCGGCCCCGCGAACTACCAGAACGAACCCGCCCCCGAGATCGGCGTCATCGTGAAGTGAGCGGGCCGTCGTGTTCGACTTCCTCCAGGGGTACGACCTGCTCGGAGCCTTCTGGGTGACGGTGCAGCTCACCGTCTACTCGGCGATCGGCTCCCTCGTCTGGGGGACGCTGCTGGCGGCGATGCGCGTCAGCCCCGTCCCCCTCATGCGGGGCTTCGGCACCGTCTACGTCAACATCGTCCGCAACATCCCCCTCACCGTCATCATCGTCTTCACCTCGCTCGGCCTCTTCCAGACCCTCGGCGTCAGCATGGGCGCCGACCGGTTCACCACGATCAACTTCCGGCTCGCCGTCCTCGGCCTCACCGCCTACACCAGCGCCTTCGTCTGCGAGGCGCTGCGTTCCGGCATCAACACCGTCCCCCTCGGCCAGGTCGAGGCCGCCCGCGCCATCGGACTCAGCTTCCCCCAGGTCCTGCGCATCGTCGTGCTCCCGCAGGCCTTCCGCTCCGTCGTCGGCCCCCTCGCCAACGTCCTCATCGCCCTCACCAAGAACACCACCGTGGCCGCCGCCATCGGCGTCGCCGAAGCCGCCCTGCTGATGCGGGAGATGATCGAGAACGAGGCCCAGCTCATCCTCATCTCCGCGATCTTCGCCGTCGGCTTCATCTGCCTGACCCTGCCCACCGGCCTGTTCCTCGGCTGGGTGGCCAAGAAGGTGGCGGTGAAACGGTGAAGACCAAGCCCACCGTCCTCTACGACGTCCCCGGCCCCCGCGCCCGGCGCCGCAACCTCCTCTGGACGCTGCTGTTCCTGCTGGCGCTCGCCGCCGTCGTCTGGTGGGTCGTGGCGAGCCTCGCCGCCAAGAACCAGCTCGAATGGGCCAAGTGGGCGCCCTTCTTCACCGATGCCCGCATCTGGGAGACGTACATCCTGCCCGCCCTGAAGAACACCGTGATCGCCGCAGCGCTCGCCATGGTGATCGCGCTGCCGCTCGGCGCCCTCCTCGGCATCTCGCGGCTCTCCGACCACCGCCTCGTGCGCGGCGCGGCCGGCACCGGCGTCGAGTTCTTCCGGGCCATCCCCGTCCTGATCCTCATGCTCTTCGCCAACGCCGCGTACTCCGAGTTCACCGACGTCAGCCCGGACATCCGCCCGATGTACGCCGTCGTCACCGGCCTCGTCCTCTACAACGCCTCCGTACTCGCGGAGGTCGTCCGGGCCGGCATCCTCGCCCTCCCCGCGGGTCAGACCGACGCGGCGAAGGCCATCGGCATGCGCAAGGGCCAGACCATGACGTACGTGCTCCTCCCGCAGTCGGTCACGGCCATGCTGCCCGCGCTCGTCAGCCAGCTCGTCGTCATCGTCAAGGACACCGCGCTCGGCGGCGCGATGCTCGGCTTCTCCGAACTCCTCGCCTCCGTCCGCCCGATGAGCGCCAACTACGGAGCGAACACGATCGCCTGCTTCACCGTCGTCGCCGTGATCTTCGTCGTCCTCAACTTCGCGCTCACCACCTTCGCCTCCTGGCTCGAGGGCCGGCTGCGGCGCGGCAAGAGGTCCACGGGCGCGGTCGTCGGAGCGGACGCGGTGGAGGAACTGGCCACACCCGGCGAACACGCGGGCCCGACCGACGCGGCCAAGTGAAGCCCCGGGCGGGGCAGGGCGGGGCGGATCGGGGCGGGCCGGGCCGAGCGGATCGGGGTGGATCGGGCACGCGCGCGCGTGCTTCCACGCGCGCGTGCCCCCGGTCAGGCCCCGGGGAGGGCGAGCAGTGCCACCGGCGCGGAGGTCGGACTCGGCGAGCCGCCGGCCGGTTCGACGGTGACCCCCACCCCGGAGGCCCGGTTCACGGGACCGTCGAGGAGGGTCGCCTCCGCGGTGGCTCCCGGGTCCATCAGCCCCGCGGACCGCATGGTGCCCCCGTCGTCGTACCAGAGCTGGTAGACCTTGCCGGCCGGTGGCGGCGCCATGCCCGAGGCGGCGAACACCGCCCGGTCGAGCGAGGCCGAGACGACGACCGTGCCCACGGCGCCGCCTTCGAGCCGGCTGGTGGAGACCCGGGCGTCCGGGGCCGCGAGGACCTCGGCCACGGCGTCGTTCGCCGCCTGTGCGCGGGCCGTCTCCTGCCGGGCGTCCTCGGCCAGCCCGTGCTGCCAGACCGCGACCCCGCCGAGTCCGGCCGCCCCGGCGAGACAGGCCGCCAGGGCCCAGTGCGACCACCGGGGCATCCCGCGCCGGCCGCGCGGGGTCCGCGCCGCCCTCGTCGTGGCCGGCGGCTCCTGGCGTACGGTCGCGATCCGCTCCAGGACGCCCGTCCGCAGCGTGGCGGGCGGTGTCACCGCGACGGCGAGACCGAGCCGGACGACGGTCTCGGAGAACTCCCGGACCTCCTCGGCGCAGGACGGACACGCCGCCAGATGACGCCGTACGGCCACCTGCTCCTCGGGGTCCAGCGCGTCGAGCGCGTACGCGCCGGTCATCGTGTGCGGATCCACGGCGTTCACACGCCCACCCCCAGACAGTCCCGGAGCCGGATGAGCCCGTCGCGCATCCGCGCCTTGACGGTGCCCAGCGGCACGGCCAGCAGTTCCGCGACCTCCCGATAGGTGAGGCCCCGGTAGTACGCCAGGTTCACCGACTGGCGCTGCAGCTCGGTGAGGCCCCGCAGGCAGCGCCGGACCTGCTCCCGCTCCAGCCGGCCCTCCACCTGCTCCACCACCTCGTCGTAGGCGGCCGTGTGTTCCAGCAGGGCCACCCGCTTCTCCCGGTTCGACGCCGCCTGCTCGGACCGCACCCGGTCGACCGCCCTGCGGTGCGCCAGCGTCATGACCCAGGCCAGGACCGACCCCCGGGCGGGCTCGTAGCGGGCCGCGGTCCGCCACACCTCGATCAGCACCTCCTGGGCGACCTCCTCCGACTGGGCGGGGTCCCGCAGCACGGTGCGGACCAGGCCGAGAACCGGCCCGGACACCGCCTCGAAGACGGCCGTGAAGGCCTGCTGGTCGCCGAGCGCCACGCGCCCCATCAGCTCGGGAAGGTCCGGAGCCGCGGGTCGGACGTCGCCGATCCACACGTTCTCTCTCACCGGCGGTCTCCTCCAGGAATCACTCGCGTACAGGAGCTGTTCGGAGCCGGCGCCCCGGTGGACGGGTCGTGCCGGAGGCTTTTCCGCACAGCTCCGCGGCCGAGGCGCGGCAGCCGATCCTCATCACTCATTCGGGTGAGGTGAGCCATCCGGACGCAGCCGCGCACCGAATGACTGGTGACGGGCCCCCGACCGGTGGACCCGAAGCCCCAGGAGTGATCATGAACACCCAGACCTTCCGCCGCGCCTCCGTCGCCGTGACCGCCGCCGTGCTGCTGCCGCTGGGCCTGACCGCCTGTTCGGCCGAGGCGAGCGGTGACGGAGCGGCGGCCCCCGCCGCGGCCTCGACGACGGCGACCGCCATGACGGCCGACGGCCCCTTCGGCCCCGGGTGCGCGTCGGTGCCGAAGGACGGCGCCGGTTCCTTCGACGGCATGGCCAAGGACCCGGTCGCCACGGCCGCCTCGAACAACCCCGAGCTGTCGACGCTGGTCACCGCCGTCAAGCAGGCGGGTCTCGTCGACACGCTGAACAACGCCGAGAACATCACGGTGTTCGCGCCGACCAACGCCGCCTTCGCCAAGATCCCGAAGGCCGATCTGGACAAGGTCCTCGCCGACAAGGCGATGCTGACGGACATCCTCACGTACCACGTCGTGGGCCAGAAGCTGACCCCGAAGCAGCTGGAGAACGGCTCCTTCGAGACCCTCCAGAAGAGCAGGCTGACCACCCAGGGCTCCGGCGAGTCCTTCACGGTCAACGAGTCCGCGAAGGTGGTCTGCGGCAACGTCCCCACCGCCAACGCCACCGTCTACATCATCGACACGGTGCTGATGCCTAAGTAGCGGAGGCGCTCTTCCCCGGGTCACCGCCCTCCGGCCCCGTCGCCTCCCGGCTGAGCCTGCCGGGCCACCACGCGACGGGGCCGAGGTCCCGTACGAGGGCGGGAACCAGCAGCGAGCGGACGACGAGCGTGTCCAGGAGGACGCCGAACGCGACGATGAACGCGATCTGCACGAGGAAGGCGAGCGGGATGACGCCCAGCGCCGCGAACGTGGCGGCCAGCACCACACCGGCGGAGGTGATGACACCGCCGGTCGCGGTCAGCCCGCGCAGAACGCCCTCGCGGACCCCGTGCCGCAGCGACTCCTCCCGCACCCGGGACATCAGGAAGATGTTGTAGTCCACGCCGAGCGCGACCAGGAACACGAACCCGTAGAGCGGGACCGAGGAGTCCGTGCCGCTGAAGCCGAAGACGTACCGGAAGACCAGGGCCGAGACCCCGAGGGTGGCGAAGAAGTTCAGAGCCACCGTGGCCACGAGCAGCAGCGGCATCAGGAGGGAGCGGAGAAGGCCCACGAGGATGGCCAGGATGACGGCGAGCACCACCGGCACGATCAGCATCCGGTCGCGCTCGGCGGTCCGCTGGGTGTCGTACCGCTGCGCGGTGTAGCCGCCGACGAGGGCGTCCGCACCCGGCACCGCGTGCACGGACGCGCGGAGCCGGGCGACCGCCTCCGAGGCCGCGTCGCTGTCCGCGGCGTCGGTCAGGGTGACGTCGATCCGGACCCGTCCGTCGACGACCAGCGGCGCTCCCGCCCCGGGCCGGCCCGAGGCGGTGACGGCCGCGGCCGAGTCCACTCCCTCGACCCGTTCGGCGGCCGAGGTCACCCGGGCCGCCGAGGCGGCGTCGGCGATCACGATCGCCGGGTTGCCGGCCCCGCCGGGAAAGTGCCGGCCGAGCGCCTCCTGCGCGGCGACGGAGGGGGCGTCGTTGACGAAGATCTCGTCGAGCGGAACCCCCTTGGACTCCAGGACCGGGGCGAAGGCGGCGCAGGCGAGCAGCCCGGCGAGCGTCGCCGCCCACACCTTGCGGGGAGCGCGGTCGACCAGCGCGGCCACGCGGCGCCAGATCCCGTGGCCGCCGCCCTCGGACTCGGCCGGGCGGGGCCGGGAGGGCCAGTACGCCGCCCGGCCGAGCAGGACCAGGACGGCGGGCAGGAAGGTCAGCGTGCTCAGCACGGCGCAGACGATGCCGATGGCGCCCACCGGGCCGAGGGCCCGGTTGTTCGTCAGATCGCTGAACAGCAGGGCGAGCAGGGCGAGTGCCACGGTGGCCGCGCTGGCCGTGATGGGACCGGCGGACTGACGCAGTGCCGCGCGCATGGCCGGGACACGCTCGCCGTCGTGGCGGGCGAGTTCCTCGCGGTAGCGGGCGGCGAGGAGCAGGGCGTAGTCGGTGGCGGCGCCGATGACCAGGATCGACAGGATGCCCTGGACCTGTCCGTCGACCCGGACGAGGTCGTGGTCGGCGAGCACGTACACCACGGCGCAGGCCAGGGCGAGCGCGAGCACCGCGCCGACGATGATGATCAGCGGCAGCAGCACGCTGCGGTACACGAGCAGCAGGATGAGCAGCACCGTGACCAGGGCGACCGCGAGCAGCAGTCCGTCGATGCCGGCGAAGGCGTCCGACAGGTCGGCCTGCGTGGCGGCGGGCCCGGCGAGCCACACGGTCGTCCCGGGCACGGCGGAGGCCGCCCGGTCGATCTCCGCGAGGGTGGGCGCGAGCTCCTCGCCGAGGTCGGGACGGAGCTGTACGACTCCGCGCAGTGCCTCCCCGTCCTCGGAGGGGAGGGCCGGGGTCGGGGTGCCGACGACCCCCGGCCGCCCGGTGAGCGTGGCCAGCGCGCGCGTGGCCGCGGACCGTGTCTCCGGACCGAGCGGCGCGCCGCCCGGCGAGGTCCAGACGACGAGCGCGGGGAGCGTCTCGTCCTGGCGGAAGGCCCGCTGGGCCTCGATCACCCGGGTGGACTCGGCGCTGCGGGGGAGGAAGGCGGCCTGGTCGTTGGTGGCCACCTCACCGAGCTTTCCCGCGTACGGGCCGAGCCCGCCGCCGACGGCGAGCCAGAGGACGAGCAGGACGAGGGGCAGCAGACGGGCGGCCCATCGTGCGGGGCGGGGCATGCGGACTCCAGGGCAGGGGTCTCTCGACACGGAGGAAGTGTCTCAAGGAGAAAGAATCTCAATGATTGAGAGAGATTGAAGCATGGACGGGCCGGGGGAGGGGGCAGGGGGTGCCCGGGGCTCGCCGAGAGGAGCGGCCGGCCGTACCCGACCGGGGCTGCTCGAGAGGCCGCGAGCCGGACGGCACCGGGGCCCAGCCTGGCAGGCGCGCGAGCCGTACGGCATCAGGGCTCGCCCGGACGCCGCGAGCCGAGCCGACCAGGGCCGCGCCGGGGGCGCGGACGGCCGGGTCAGCGGCGCGGGACGGACAGGTCGCCGAGTTCCTCGTTCAACGCGTCCAGGAAGCGCACGGCCGCGGCCAGCTCCTCCGCGTCGAAGCGCAGCCGGGCCCGCTCCGCGGCCTGCGCCAACGGCATGAAGTAGCTGCGGGCGGCGGCCTTCGCCCCCTCCACGTAGTGCACGTGGACGACCCTGCGATCGGCGCTCTCCCGGGAGCGGCGGATGTGCCCGGCCCGTTCGAGCCGGTCCAGGCAGGCCGTGACCGCCCCCGAGGTCAGCCCCAGGTGCTCCCTCAGACGGCCGGGCGTCAGCGGCTCCGGGCTGTCCAGGACGACCGAGAGCGCCTGCACGTCCGTGGGATGCAGTCCCTGCGCGAGCGCGAAACCATGGACCAGTCGATTGATCTCACCGTTCGTCCGCCGCAGCGCGCGGGCGAAACTCTGCGCATCACCCGGCACACGCGAGGGCGCGGTCCCACCGGTATCGGGTTCCTCTGTACTGGCCACACGATCAGCCTATAGAAACCGGCCGGTGCATCCGCGGCGGCCGCCCCTCCGGAAGAGGATCAGGAGGAAGCCGAGGCCCCCGGCCGGTGAGGGAGCGCGGCACCCCCTGGACAGCGGAACGGAGCAGATCCATGAGCGACGCGTCAGGGCACGAGACCCCGGGACCGCTGTGCCTGGTCACCGGTGCCAGCGGCTACATCGGCGGCCGCCTCGTCCCGGAACTCCTGGAGGCAGGTCTCCGGGTGCGGTGCCTGGCCCGTACCCCCGAGAAGCTGCGCGACCACCCGTGGGCCGGGGAGGTCGAGATCGTCCGGGGCGACGTCACCGACGCCGAGACCCTCGCCCCCGCCTTCCGCGACGTCGACGTCGCGTACTACCTGGTCCACGCCCTCGGCGCCGGGCGCGGCTTCGAACGCACCGACCGCACGGCGGCCCTGAACTTCGCCCGGACGGCCCGCGCCGCCGGCGTCGGCCGCATCGTCTACCTCGGCGGCCTCACCCCACGCGGCGTGCCCGACCGGGAGCTCTCCCCGCACCTGCGGTCCCGCGCCGAGGTGGGCCGCATCCTGCTCGAATCCGGGGTTCCCACCACGGTGCTCCGCGCCGCCGTCATCATCGGCTCCGGCTCGGCCTCGTTCGAGATGCTCCGCTACCTCACCGAACGCCTGCCCGTGATGGTCACCCCCAGCTGGGTCCGCACCCGGATCCAGCCGATCGCCGTCCGGGACGTCCTGCGCTACCTGGTCGGCAGCGCGCGGATGCCCGCGGAGGTCAGCCGGACCTTCGACATCGGCGGCCCCGACATCCTCACGTACCTCGGCATGATGCGCCGCTACGCCGCCGTCGCAGGACTGCCCCGGCGGCTCATCTTCCCCGTGCCGGTCCTCACCCCCCGGCTGTCCAGCCACTGGATCGGCCTCGTCACCCCCGTGCCCCGGTCCATCGCCCGCCCGCTGGCCGAGTCGCTCCGGTACGAGGTCGTCTGCGACGAGCACGACATCGCCGACTGGGTGCCGGACCCGCCCGGCGCCCCGCTCGCCTTCGAGCGGGCGCTCGCCCTCGCCCTCCAGCGGGTCCGCGAGGCGAGGACGACCACCCGCTGGTCCTCCGCGTCGGTGCCCGGTGCGCCGAGCGATCCCCTGCCCACCGACCCCGACTGGGCGGGCGGCAGCCTCTACACCGACGAGCGCGAACTCACCGTCGGCGCGTCACAACAGGCGCTGTGGCGGGTCGTCGAGGGCGTCGGCGGGGAGAACGGCTGGTACTCCTTCCCGCTCGCGTGGGCGGTCCGCGGCTGGCTCGACCGGCTCGTCGGAGGCGTCGGGCTGCGCCGGGGCCGCCGTGACGCCCTGCACCTGAGAGCCGGCGACTCGCTGGACTTCTGGCGGGTGGAGGAGATCGAACGGGGCCGGCTGCTGCGGCTGCGCGCCGAGATGAGGCTCCCCGGCCTCGCCTGGCTCGAGATGTACGCCGAGCGCGACGAGGGCGGGGAGACCCGCTACCGGCAGCGGGCCCTGTTCCACCCCCGCGGCCTGGCCGGGCACGCCTACTGGTGGAGCGTCGCGCCGTTCCACGCCGCGGTCTTCGGCGGCATGGCCCGCAACATCGCGCTCACGGCGGAGGCGAGCGAGGCGGACGGGACCGCCGGCCCGCCGCCGGCGTCCGACTCGTCGTCGGACGCGTCACCCGTGTCGGGCTCGTCGTCCGCTTCCGGCGCGTCACCCGTGTCGGGTCCGTCGTCCGCTTCCGTCGCGTCACCCCTGCCCGGCTCCTCGTCCGCTTCGGCCCCGCCACCCGCATCCGGCACGCCCCCGCGGGGCGAATGACCTCCGCACACCACGTCAGTACAGCGACCCACCGGGCCGGCGCCCCCCGAGCCGGTCGGTGAACCCATGCCAGGAGCGGTGCCATGAACGTCTCGGTCGTCCTCTTCACCTCGGACCTCCGTGTCCACGACCATCCGCCGCTGCGCGCCGCGCTGGGCCGGGGGAACGAGGTCGTCCCCCTGTTCGTACGGGATCCCGCCGTGGCCCGGGCGGGCCACGGGGCGCCGAACCGGGACGCGTTCCTCGCGGACTGCCTCGCCGCCCTCGACACCGGACTGCGCGAGCGCGGCGGCCGGCTCGTGGTGCGCTCGGGCGACCCCGTCGCCGAGGTGTGCGCGGTCGTGCGGGAGACCGACGCCGACGACGTCCACATGGCGGCCGGCTGCAGCGGATTCGCCAGGCGCCGTGAGGACCGGCTCCGCCGCGCCCTGGAGGCGGACGGGCGGCGCCTGTACGTCCACGACGCCGTCGTCACCGCGCTGCCCACGGGCGCCGTGACACCGGACGGCTCGGACCACTACGCGGTCTTCACCCCCTACTTCCGGCGCTGGTCGCGCGAGCGGCTGCGGGAGCCGCTCGCGGCGCCGCGGGTGGTCCGGACGCCCCGGGGAGTCCGCTCCGACGACCTTCCGGCCCGCACGGACGTCCCGACCGTCTCCGAGGGCCTCGCCCACGGCGGTGAGGAGGAGGGCCGGAAGCGGCTCGCCGCCTGGCTGGCGCGGGGTGTCGACGCGTACGAGGAAGGCCACGACGACCTCGCGGGCGACGCGACGTCCCGCCTCTCGCCGTACCTCCACTTCGGTGCCGTCTCGGCGACCGAGGCGGTCCACCGGGCCCGGTCGCGCGGCGGGGCGGGCGCCGAGGCGTTCGTGCGCCAGCTCTGCTGGCGCGACTTCCACCACCAGGTCCTCGCCGCGCGCCCCGACGCCGCGGCAGACGACTACCGCACCCGGCACGACCGCTGGCGGCGCGGGAAGGAGGCGGACGCCGAACTCCGGGCCTGGCGTGAGGGCCGTACCGGCTACCCCGTCGTCGACGCCGCGATGCGGCAGCTCGCCCACGAGGGCTGGATGCACAACCGGGGGCGGCTGCTCACCGCCTCGTTCCTGACCAAGACCCTGTACATCGACTGGCGCGAGGGAGCACGGCACTTCCTGGACCTGCTGGTCGACGGCGACGTCGCCAACAACCAGCTCAACTGGCAGTGGATGGCCGGCACGGGCACCGACAGCCGCCCCAACCGCGTGCTCAACCCGGTGATCCAGGGCAGGCGTTACGACCCGGACGGCGCGTACGTACGGCGATGGGTGCCGGAACTGGCCGGGCTCGAAGGCCCCGCCGTCCACGAGCCGTGGAAGCTGCCCGGGCTCGAACGGGCCCGGTACGACTACCCGGACCCGGTGGTCGAACTCGCCGACGGCCTCGCCCGCTTCCGGCACGCCCGGGGCCGGGACTAGGAGGCGCCTCGGGCCGGTCCGCCGGATCACGGCCGGGGCCGGGGCCACGGAGTGCCTTCGGCCCGTCCGCCGGATCACGCCCGGGGCCGGGACCAGGAGGTGCTTTGGACCCGTCCGCCGGATCACGGCCGGGTTCCGGGACCCGGGGGTGCCTTCGGCCCGTCCGGCGGATCGCGGCCGGGCCGCGCCGCGTCCGGCGGGCAGGCCCCGGCGGTCTCGGACCGGCGACGACCCCGGGGCGCCGGCCGGGTCGTGTCCGTTCAGGAGCCTCCCGAAGCGGTGGCGGCCCCCTCGCCGTCCCGCGCGGCGACGCACAGACCGCGCAGCAGGGACAGGGCCTCCCGCAGACCCGAGGGGCGCAGCATCCCCGGCCCGGGCGTCCGGCCCGCCCAGCCGGGGCCCGTGAGGAGGACCGCCGTCCGGGACCGGGCGCCCCTGACGCCCCACGCGGTGTCGGCGACGTGCCGCGCCAGGGGGTGGTCCGCCGTCGAGCGTGCCTGGGCCCACAGCGCGACCGCGGCGGGACCCGTCCTCCGTACCGCCTGGTCGAGCGCCTCCGGTGGCACGGCCGCCCCGAACATCAGGGTGGGGACGCCGAGTTCGGCCAGCCCCGCGGCGAGCGCCTCCAGCGGGAGGGTGTGCTGCTCGTGCGGCACGCAGGCCAGCAGGACCGGGGGAGTGCCCGCCTCCGAGGCCCTGGCGCGGCCCGCCGCGCCGACCCGCCGCAGCGCCGTCGACACGTGCCAGGACAGCAGGTGCTCCACCTCGACGTAGCGGTCCTCCGAGGTCTCCCACTTGCGGCCCACGGCGTGCAGGGCGGGCGCCAGCACCTCCTCCCACGCGGTGACCAGACCGTGCCGCGCGATCGCGGACTCCAGCAGCTCGTCCATGGCCTCCGAGTCCAGCCTGACGGCCGCGCGGCCCAGGCCCCGCAGCTCCCGCCGGACGTCGCCGAGGGCCGGTCCGCGCGCGGCGGGCCGGGCAGGCGCCTCCCCGGGGGCGGGCGCGGCCGGTGCGGCTCCGGCGCGGGCGGTACGGGCGGCCTCCGCCGGAGGGACGCCGGAGGCCGTCAGCCGGCACATCTCCTGGAGGACGGCGATGTCGTGCGGGCTCCACCGCCGGTGCCGGCCGCTCTCATGAGTGGCCGGGCCGATGCCGTAGCGCCGGTCCCAGGAGCGCAGGGTGGTGGGGGCCACCCCCAGGCGGCGCGCGACCGCGCCGCTGGTGAGACCCGGCGAGGGTTCCGTCATACGTCCCACGATACGACGCACAAGCGTTGCGAATGGTGCGGTCGCCGTGCCGGGACGGAGCCTTGGGGTGCCCCGTGAGGGGACCCCGCCCGCCGACCGGTCACCGCCGGTCCCGGCCTGAGGAGCAGCCGCCATGACCGCACCGAGCGTCGACGCCCGGCCCCCGCTCCGGAGCGAGCCGCGTCCCCTGTCCGACCGGGAGGTCGCCGACGGCTTCGTGAACGGCGACGAGCACTGTCTGGCCGTCGCCCACGCCCGGTGGTACGGCCTCGTGCACGCCCTCGCCGCCCGCACCCTCGGCGATGCCAGGGAGGCGGAGGACGTCGGCCAGCAGGTGTTCCTCGCGGCCTGGCGGGGCCGGGCCGGCTACCGGCCGGAGCGCGGCCCGTTCCCCGGCTGGCTCGTCGGCATCACCCGGCGGAAGATCGCCGACGCTCTCGCGGCGCGCACCCGGCGCCGGGACCTGGTGGCCGCGGTGGGTGAGCGGCTGTCCCCCGACGGCGTGTCCGTCCCGGACTCCGACCGGGTCGTCGAACGGATCGTGGTGACCGGCGAGCTGGCGAAGCTGCCCGCCGCGCAACGCGAGGTGCTCGCCATGGCCTTCTACGGGGACCTCACCCAGGTCCAGATCGCCGAGCGCACGGGAATGCCGCTCGGCACGGTGAAGAGCCACGCGCGGCGGGGCCTCGACCGGATGCGCCGTTCCCTGAGCGAGGCGCCGGCCGGAGGTGCGACCACCGCCGAGGCCGCCGCCGGTGCGGCCTGACACCGCCCCGCGGGCACCCGGAACCCCCGCCGCTGTCCACCTTCCAGGTGAATCGGCCCATCCCGAGCGCCGCAGATGCCGAATGAGGAGCATGACCCTCTCCGAACCCACGGGCGAGCCCACCCGCACGGACCGACTCCTCGCGGCCGTCGGCGGCGTGCTCGCCGGATACGTCTCCCTCGCCGTCGCGGACGTCGCCGCCTTCTGGGTGCGGCCCGAGGCGAGCCCCGTGGTCGCCGTCGGCGGCACCGTCGTCGACCGGACACCCGCGGCCGTCAAGGAGTGGGCGATCCGTGAGTTCGGCGAGAGCGACAAGGCGGTCCTCCAGCTCGGCATCCTGATCGTCCTCGGGCTCCTCGCCGTCGGGATCGGGCTCCTCGCGCTGCGCCACCGGCTGCTCGGCTCGGCGGCGGTCGGTGCCTTCGGCGTCCTCGGCGCCCTGGCGGCCGTCACCCGGCCCGACTCGGACTCCGCGCTCGACGCCGTGCCCTCCCTGGTGGGCGCCGCCGTCGGGGCGGCCCTCCTGTACGGCCTGATCGGGATCCTCGTCCGGAGGGCCGGGACGGGATCGCCGGCCGCCCGTGCGGACCGCCGCACCTTCCTGGTCGTCGCCGCCTCCGCCGGCCTGGCCGCGACCGGCGCCGCCGCCCTCGCCCGGGCGGTCGGCAGCCCCGTCGAGGAGAACGCCGCCGCCTCCCGCGCGGCCCTGCGCCTGCCCCGGCCCGCGTCCCCCGCCCCGGCCGTACCCGCCGGAGCCCAGCTCCGGGTCCCCGGCATCGGCCCCTTCATCACCCCGAACCGCGACTTCTACCGCGTCGACACCGCGCTCGTCGTCCCCCGGGTCGACGCCGACGAGTGGCGGCTGCGCGTCCACGGCATGGGCGTCCGCGAGGAGCTCACCGTCACCCTGCGGGAGCTCATGACGCGGCGGATCGTGGAGCGCGACATCACCCTCGCCTGCGTCTCGAACGAGGTCGGCGGCCCGTACGTCGGCAACGCCCGCTGGCTGGGCGTGTCCCTCGCCGACCTGCTGCGCGAGGCGGGCGTCCGGCCGCCCTCCGCGGGCGGCCCCGCCGACCAGCTGGTGGCCCGCTCCGTCGACGGCATGACCATCGGCACCCCGGTCGAGCAGGTCATGGACGGCCGAGACGCCCTCCTCGCCTTCGGCATGAACGGCGAACCCCTGCCCTTCACCCACGGCTTTCCCGTCCGCATGGTCGTCCCCGGCCTCTACGGGTACGTCTCCGCGTGCAAGTGGATCGAGTCGATCGAACTCACCACCTTCGCCGCCTACGACGCCTACTGGGTCCCGCGCGGCTGGGCCGCCCAGGCCCCCGTCAAGACCCAGTCCCGCATCGACACCCCCCGCGCCTTCGCCCGCCCCGCCGCAGGCACGGTCATGATCGCCGGGGTCGCCTGGGCCCAGCACCGGGGCATCCGCAGGGTCGAGGTACGGATCGACGACGGGCCCTGGCAGGAGGCCCGGCTCGCCGCCGAGGACAGCAGCGACACCTGGAGGCAGTGGGTGTACCCGTGGCAGGCGACCCCGGGCCGGCACACCCTCACCGTCCGCGCCACCGACGGCACCGGCGCCACCCAGCCCGAAGAACGCACCGACACCATGCCCGACGGCGCCCAGGGCCGGCACTCCGTCGTCGTGACGGTCGAGGGGGACAGCCGTCCCGCCCGAAGTGAAGGAGCCGTGACGGTCGAAGGGGGTAGCCGTGACGGTCGGGGTGCGGCATCGTGACGGTCGGGAGGGTGGCGCCGCCCCGGTCCGGCCAGCGTAACGAACCGGTGCCGACCACCCGTTCGTCGCTCTCATGAGGGAGACTGCTCCCGTGCGTGGACATCTGCCGGACGAGAACCCCGGTTTCGTGGGACGCCGTACGGAACTGGAGCGGACATCCGCCGCGTTGGCGGAGCACCGCCTCGTCACCGTGACCGGCGTCGGGGGAGTCGGGAAGACCCGGCTCGCGCTGCGCGCCGCGCACCGCGCCGCCGACGGGTACCCCGACGGCGCCTGGTGGACCGACCTCACCCCGCTCGACGGCGACCGGCTCCTCGTCGCCCTCGTCGCCGACTCGGTCGACCTCTCCGACCACACCCCCGGCATGGCGACCACCGGACTCTGCCGTCGGCTCGCCGACGACCGGCTGCTGCTCGTCCTCGACTCCTGCGAACACCTCGCCGAGCCCTGCGCACGGCTCGTCGCCGAACTCCTCGCCGCCGCCCCGGGACTCACCGTCCTGGCCACCAGCCGGCGTCCCCTCGGCGTCGAGGGGGAGCAGGTCGTCCACCTCGACCCGCTGCCGCCCGCCGGGGGCGACGCCCTGGAGCTGCTCCGCAGGGCGGCCGGCGAGGAGTTCACCGCCGCGGGCCCGGCGGGCGAGATCTGCGTACGCCTCGAAGGCATCCCGCTCGCCCTGGAACTGGCCGCCGCCCAGATCCGCCTCCAGGGCGCCGAAGCCGTCAGGGACCAGCTCGGCACCCGCTTCGACGCCCCGCCCTCCGCCCGCTTCGACCTGCTCGCGCACACCGAGCGGGTGTGGCCGAGCCGCCACCAGACCCTGCGGGCCGCCATCGGCTGGAGCCATGAGCTGAGCGCCCCGCTCGAACGCCTCCTCTGGGCCCGGCTCTCCGTCTTCCGCGGCCCCTTCGACCTGGCGTCGGCGACCGCCGTGTGCATCGGCGGCCCGCTGAACCGGGCGACCCTGCCGGGAGCCCTCGACGGGCTCGTCCGCGCCTCCGTGGTCCGCCCGCCGGATGCGACCGGCCGGCTGCGGATGCTCGACACGATCCGCGCGTACGGGGCGACCTGGCTGGACCGGACCGGCGAGACCGGGGCGGTCGCCGACCGTCATGCCGCCCACTTCCGGGGACTCGCGCGCCGGGGCGAGAGCGAATGGCACGGCGCGCGCCAACTGCGCTGGTACCGGACGGTCGACGCCCACCACACCGACCTGCGCATCGCCCTCGACCGGCTGCTGCGGACCGATCCCGACGCGGCCCTCGACCTCATCGGCTCGGTCGCCTTCGCCTGGTCCTGCCGGGGCCGGCTCCGCGAGGCCCGCGACGGCCTCGAACAGGCCCTGCTGCTGAGCGGCGCGCGCGGCCGCCCCCGGGCCCGCGCCTTGTGGGCGCTCGGGGTCACCCTCGTGCTCCAGGGCGAGTTCGGTCCCGCGCAGGAGGTGAGCGAGCGCTGCGCCCGGGAGGCCCGGCACACGGAGTACAGCGAGTACACCGAGGAGGTCGAGCACACGGAGTACGGCGACGGCGGCGGGCGCGCCGGCCACCACGGCCGCCCCGGCGACCTGACCCTCGACGCCGCCGCCCTCGCCGGGCTCCTCGCCCTGACCACGGGCCGTCCGATGGCCGCGCACGTCGTCGTGGGCCATGTCCTCGACGCGGCCCAGGGCGGTCCCGCCGACTCCGCCGCCCGGCTCCGCTGCCACCTCGTCCGGGTCTTCGCGCTGACGGGACTCGGCCGGCTCGGCGAGGCCCGTGACCGGGCGCTGGCCCTGCGGACCCTGTGCGAGGAGCTGGACGAGCACTGGACCCGGACGGCCCTGGAGTACCAGCTCGCCCTCACGGGTCTCCTGGAGGGCGACCCGGCGACGGCGGCGGGGCACGCGCGCGCGATGCTCGAAGGAACGCGAGGACTCGGCGCGAGCCTGGGCGTGGCGCTCGGGCTCGACGTCCTCGCCACCGCGCTCGCGGCGGCCGGCGACGGCGAGCGGGCGGCCGACGTCTCGGGCACGGGGGAGGCGTACTGGCGCTCCACGGGCCAGCCCCGTCGCGGCCTGCCCGGCCTGCGGGCGCTGCACGAGAAGTACACCGACACCGCCCGCGCGACGATCGGCGAACCGGCCTACGAGGAGATCTTCGTACGCGCCCTCACCGGGCTCCCGCAGGACGGCCTGGACCGAGCCCTGGGGAGCCCCCGCCAGGCCTGAGGCGCCGCATCCGGGACGGGCCCGTCCGAGACCCGTCCGGCCCGTCCGGCCCGTCCGTGCCGAGGTGCCGGGCCCCGGGCCGCGGCGCACCATGAGGGCATGGACGGATCCCTGAGTGGTCTGAGCGACATCAGCACACCGGGGCGCGTGGCCGGGCCCGACGAGGGCCTTTCCCCGCAGGAGTTGGCCCTCGCCACCCGCAATCACGGGCTGCCCCTGGAAGCACTGCGGTACGACGTCACTCCGCCCGGGCTGCACTACGTCCTCGTCCACTACGACATCCCCGACACCGCCGCGGACGGCTGGCGGCTCACCGTCGGCGGCCGCGTGCTGCGCACCCTCGCCCTCGATCTGGACGCGCTCCGCTCCCGGCCCTCCGTCACCCGCCGGGTCACCCTGGAGTGCGCCGGGAACGGACGGGCCCGGCTGTCGCCCCGGCCGGTCAGCCAGCCATGGCTCGTCGAGGCCGTCGGAACCGCCGACTGGACCGGTGTCCCCCTCGCCGCGCTCCTCACCGAGGCGGGGGTCGCGGAGGACGCCGTCGAGGCGGTCTTCACCGGCGCCGACCACGGGGTGGAGCGGGGCGTCGAGCAGGACTACCGGCGCAGCCTCCCCCTCGCGACAGCCGCCGACCCGGCCCGGGACGTCCTCGTCGCGTACGCCATGAACGGGGCGCCCCTGCCCCCGCAGCACGGCAGCCCGCTCCGGCTCGTCGTCCCCGGCTGGTACGGCATGGCCCATGTGAAGTGGCTCCACGACATCACGCTCACCGACACCCCGTACGCCGGCTTCCAGCAGGCCGTGGCCTATCGCGTACGGCAGGCCCCCGAGGAGCCGGGGGAGCCCGTCACCCTCATCGCGCCCCGGGCCTTGATGGTGCCGCCCGGATTCCCCGACTTCATGTCCAGGACCCGCGTGGTCCGCCCCGGCCCCGTCCCGCTCTCCGGCCGCGCCTGGTCGGGCCACGGGCCGGTCACCCGCGTCGAGGTGAGCGAGGACGGCGGGGCCGCCTGGACCGAGGCGGAGCTCGTACGGGATCCCGCGCACCCCTGGGCCTGGTCCGCCTGGCGGACCACCTGGACGGCGACCCCGGGCCTGCGCCATCTGACCGTCCGGGCCACCGACGCCGAGGGCGGCGTCCAGCCGGTCGTCGAACCCTGGAACCGCGGCGGCTTCGCCAACAACCTCGTCCAGCGGGTCGAGGTCCTCTGCACCCCGGACGCGGCCTCGGACGCGACGCCCGGGACGCCCGGGTCCCGACACCGGACGTGACCTCGGACGTGCCCGAGGCGGTGGGGCCGGGGCAGGGCGACGCGCCGTCGCCCCGGTGCGTAAAGTCGACACCCGCAGCCCCCGTACCCGACGAGGAGACCTCCGTGACCGACCCGGCGTCCACCGCCCTCCAGCAGCAGATCGCCCGGGACCTCCAGGTGGCCGAGACCTTCGACCCGCGGGCCGAGATCGAGCGCCGCGTGGCCTTCCTGACCGAGCGCCTCACCTCCACGGGGCTGCGCTCCCTCGTCCTCGGCATCAGCGGCGGCGTCGACTCCACCACCGCCGGACGCCTCTGCCAGCTCGCCGTGGAGCGGGCCCGCGCCGCCGGACACGAGGCCACCTTCTACGCGATGCGCCTGCCCTACGGCGTGCAGGCCGACGAGAAGGACGCGCAGACCGCGCTCGGCTTCATCCGCGCCGACGAGGTCCTCACCGTGGACGTCAAGGCCGCGAGCGACGGGGCCCTGGAGGCCGCCCTCGCCGGTGGCGTGACCTTCCGTGACGCCCACCACCAGGACTTCGTGCAGGGCAACATCAAGGCCCGTCAGCGGATGATCGCCCAGTACGCGGTCGCCGGAGCCAACGACGGTCTCGTCGTCGGCACCGACCACGCCGCCGAGGCCGTCTCCGGCTTCTTCACCAAGTTCGGTGACGGCGCCGCCGACGTCGTCCCGCTCACTGGACTGACCAAGCGCCGTGTCCGCGCGGTCGCGGCCGAACTCGGCGCCCCGGCCGACCTGGTCTGGAAGACCCCCACGGCCGACCTGGAGACGCTGGACCCGGGCAAGCCCGACGAGGACGCCCTCGGCGTCACGTACGACGACATCGACGACTTCCTGGAGGGCAAGCCGGTCGCCGAGGCCGCCTTCGCCACGATCGTGCGCCGCTACGAGCTCACCGAGCACAAGCGGCAGCTGCCGATCGCGCCCTGAGCGCCCTGAGCGCCCTGAGCGCCTGTGCGCCTGAGTGCCCTGCGCGCATGGAGCCGTGAGCCGTGAGCCGTGAGCCGTGAGCCCCGGGTCACGGGTCACGGGCCCGGGGGCACGGGTCCACGGGCCCCGGGCCCCCGGGCCTGAGCGGCGGGCGGCGGACACTCGGCGGATCCTGGAAGGGGCGCCCGGCACGGGCCCCCGGAAAGGAGCACGCCATGTTCGGCGACACCCCGGCATTCAGCGGTTTCTCGGTCGACGACCTGGACGCCGCCCGGCGCTTCTACGGCGAGACCCTCGGTCTGGAGGTGGGCGAGGAGGGGCAGGACGACATGCGGATGCTCTTCCTCACCCTGGCGGGCGGGGCCCGGGTCTTCGTCTACCCGAAGGACGACCACACCCCGGCCACGTTCACGATCCTCAACTTCGCGGTCGACGACATCGACCGGGCCGTGGACGACCTGACGGGGCGCGGAGTGACCCTGGCGCGCTACGAGGGATTCGAGGCCGACGCGAAGGGCATCGTGCGGGGCGACGGCGGACCGGCCATCGCGTGGTTCACCGACCCGGCGGGGAACGTCCTGTCGGTGCTCCAGGAGAACCGCTGACCGGCGTCACCCGGGCATCGGCGTAGCCGTCCGGCACCGTCCCCGCCCCCGAACGGACCGGCCCGCGTGCGCGGCCGCCCCGTACCGCCTCGAATGGGAGGGTGATCGCGCCGCCCGACGACTGCCTCGCCCGCAACGAGTGGATCTGCGGCGCCTACCTCTCCACCCGGAGCGAGATCCTCACCGACGCCGTCGTCCAGCACCTCCAGCTGACGGCCGTCTCCGTCGCCCTCGGCCTGGTGCTCGCCCTCCCCCTCGCGATCGCGGCCCGCCGGTGGCGCTGGGCGGCCGGGCCGATCCTCGGGGTCACCACCCTCCTCTACACGATTCCGGCGCTCGCGATGTTCTCGCTGCTCCTGCCCGTGTACGGGCTGTCCGCCGCCCTGGTCGTGGCCGGCCTCGTCCTGTACTCCCTCACGCTCCTCGTCCGGAACATCCTGGCCGGGCTCCGCGCGGTTCCCGAGGAGACCCGCCAGGCCGCCCGCGGCCTCGGATACGGTCCGGTCCGGCTGCTGCTCGCCGTCGAGCTGCCGCTCGCCGTGCCCGCCGCCATGGCCGGGCTCCGGATCGCCACCGTCTCGGCCGTCTCCCTCGTCACGATCGGCGCGATCGTCGGCCACGGCGGTCTCGGCAACCTCATCTACTCGGGCATGAACACCTTCTTCAAGGCCCAGGTGCTGACCGCCTCCGTGCTCTGCGTCCTGATCGCGGTCGCCGCCGACCTGCTCCTCCTCGGCGCGCAGCGGCTGCTCACTCCCTGGACCCGCGGGCAGACCGCATGACCACGTCCCCGACCTGCAGGCAGACCGCATGACCACGTCCCCGACCTGCAGGCAGACCGCATGACCACGTCCCCGACCTGCGGGCAGACCGCATGACCACGTCCCCGACCTGCGGGCAGACCGCATGACCACGTCCCCGACCCGAGGGCGGACCGCATGACCACGCTCTCCGACGCCTGGTCCTGGCTCACCACCTCCGCGCACTGGTCCGGCGAGAACGGCATCTGGCACCGGCTCGCCGAGCACCTCTTCCTCACCGTCGTCTGCCTCGCCATCAGCTGTGCGATCGCCCTGCCCGTCGCCCTCGTCCTCGGGCACCTCGGCAAGGGCGGCGCGCTCGCCGTGAACCTCTCCAACGTCGGCCGGGCCGTTCCCACCTTCGCCGTCCTCGTCCTGCTCCTCCTCAGCCCGATCGGTGCGTACGGCGAGTGGCCGACGATCATCGCGCTCGTCCTGTTCGCCGTGCCCCCGCTGCTGACCAACGCGTATGTGGGGATGCGGGGCGTCGACCCCGATGTCGTACGGGCCGCCCGGGGCATGGGCATGACGGGCCGCCAGACGCTGACCCTGGTCGAGGTGCCGCTTGCGCTGCCGCTGATCCTGACCGGTGTGCGGATCGCCGCCGTCCAGCTCGTCGCCACCGCCACCGTGGCCGCGCTCGCCGGCGGCGGAGGGCTCGGCCGGATCATCACGGCCGGGTTCAACCTCGCCTCCACCTCGCAGGTCGTCGCCGGCGCGTGCCTCGTCGCCGTCCTCGCGCTGCTCGTGGAAGGGGTCTTCGAGGGGGTCCAGCGCCTCGCCCCCGCCGGCGTACGGGGGAGCGGCCGGTGAGCGGACCGCCCCGCCCGCCCCGGGGCGCCGCCCTCGGGCTCCTCCTGGCGGTCTGCGCCGTCCTCGGCGGCTGTGCGACGGGACCCTCCCTGGAGGCCCGGGGCGAGGTCACGGCACCGCCGGGCGACCGTCGCCGGCTGACCGTCGGCTCGGCCGGATTCACCGAGAGCGACCTGCTGGCCCAGATGTACGCCCTGCTCCTCGAGGACGCCGGGTACGGTACGAAGATCCTCTCCGTCACCAACCGCGAGCTGTACGAACCGGCCCTGGAGCGCGGTCAGATCGACGTCGTGGCGGAGTACGCGGCGACCTTCGCCGACTGGCTGAACGCCAAGGCCAACGGGGCCGACGCACCGACCGTCGGCTCGCCCGACCTGGACGCCACGATGAAGGCGCTCCGCGGACTGGCCGGCCCCCGCGGGCTCACCGTCCTCGACGCGGGCCGGGCCGTCGACCAGAACGCCTTCGCCGTCACCGCCGAGTTCGCCGCCGAGCACCGGCTGAAGACCCTCAGCGACCTCGGCGCCACCGGTCTCCCGATCCGTCTCGCGGCCGGTGACGAATGCGTCCGGCGGCCGTACTGCGCTCCCGGTCTGCGGGAGGTCTACGGCATCGACATCACCGCCGTCGACCCCAAGGGCGTCGGGACCACCCCGGCCAAACAGGCCGTCCAGAACGGCCAGGACCAGCTGGTGCTCACCACGACCACCGATGCCACACTCGACGAGTTCAGGCTCGTCCTGCTCGCCGACGACAAGCACCTGCAGAACGCCGACCACGTCGTCCCCGTCGTCAACCGCGCCCGTGCCGGCGGCGAGCGCGTCACCCGGGCGCTGTCCCGTCTCAACACGGTCCTGACCACGGCCGATCTGGCGCGGCTCAACGAAGAGGTGGACAGCTGGCGGCGCCTTCCGGAGGACGTGGCGCGGAACTATCTCGTGACGAAGGGGCTCGTCCCGCGCTGAGTCCGGAGGTCCGTCGCTGTCAGCCCGCTGAACTGCGTCTCTTGTCATGACCCTTGCGAGGCGGATCGAGAGCCTGCTATTCATCCGTTAGGAAAGTTTCCTTCCAGTCCAACGGCGCCTTCGTCAGCATCCCCCGGCCTTCCCCAAGGCCTCGTTCGTCGTTCCGTGGAGACCCCCATGACTTCGGCACGATCCGCACGACTCCGCACCCGCATCGGCCGACGGCCCGGCGTCCGACGCCTCGGCGTCGCCGGAACCGCCCTCGGCGCGCTGCTCCTCGGCCTCGCCGTCACCCCGCCCACCGCGACCGCCGCCCCCGTCACCTACGAGGCGGAGACGGCCACCGTCTCCCGGGGCGCCGTCGAGTCCAACCACGCCGGGTTCACCGGCAACGGATTCGTCAACTACGACAACGCCACCGGCGGTTACGTCCAGTGGAACGTCGACGCCGCCCAGGCGGGCCCCGCGACCCTCACCCTGCGCTACGCCAACGGCACCACCACCGACCGCCCCATGGACATCGCCGTCAACGGCGCCGTCGCCGCCTCCGGCACGTCCTTCGCCGGCACCGGCGCCTGGACCACCTGGGCGACCACCACCGTCACCACCACCCTCAAGGCCGGCGCCAACACCATCCGCGCCACCGCCACCACGGCCAACGGCGGCCCCAACGTCGACCACATCAAGGTCGACGGCGCCACCACCCCGCCGCCCACCGGCACCACCCCGGCCGCGATCAACGGCCAGCTCGAGGTCTGCGGCACCAAGCTCTGCAACCGGTACGACAAGCCGATCCAGCTGCGCGGCATGTCCAGCCACGGCACCCAGTGGTACAGCCAGTGCCTGACCGGCGGCTCGCTCGACGCCCTCGCCAAGGACTGGAACGCCGACGTCCTGCGCGTCTCCACCTACGTCCAGGAGGAGGGCTACGAGACCGACCCGCGCAAGTACACCGACCTCGCCCACTCCCTCATCGAGCAGGCCACCGCGCGCGGCCTGTACGTGATCGTCGACTGGCACATGCTCGACCCGGGCGACCCGCACTACAACCTCGCCCGCGCCAAGACCTTCTTCACCGAGATCGCCCAGCGCCACGGCTCCAAGACCAACCTCCTGTACGAGATCGCCAACGAGCCCAACGGCGTCGCCTGGTCCCGCGTCAAGAGCTACGCCGAGCAGCTCATCCCGGTCATCCGCGCCAAGGACGCCGAGACCCCGATCCTCGTCGGCACGCGCGCGTGGTCCTCGTTCGGAGTCTCCGACGGCGCGAACGAGTCCGAGGTCGTGTCCAACCCCGTGAACGCGACCAACATCATGTACACCTTCCACTTCTACGCGTTCTCGCACCGCGACGAGTACCTGAACGCCCTCTCCCGCGCCGCCGACAGGCTGCCCGTCTTCGTCACCGAGTTCGGCACCCAGAACTACGCCGGCGAGGGCGGCAACGACTTCGCGATGTCGCAGCGGTTCCTCGACCTCATGGCCACCAAGAAGATCAGCTGGGTCAACTGGAACTTCTCCGACGACGAGCGCAGCGGCGCCGTCTTCAAGACCGGCACCTGCGACTCCGGCGGCCCCTGGGCGGGCACCGGCTCGCTGAAGCCCGCCGGCGTCTGGATCCGTGACCGCATCAGGACGCCGGACAACTTCCCGACCTCCTGACGCCCCTCCTCCGGTCCGCCCCCGCCATGTGATCCACTGTCCTGGCGGGGGCGTACCGAACAGGAGCAGGAACAGCGTGACCACCTACCGGCAGCCGGGACTCGTCCTCACCGACCACCGCTTCCCCGTCCCCCTCGACCACGCCCGCCCCGACGGCGAGCGGATCGAGGTCTTCGGCCGTGAGGTCGTCGCGAGCGGCAACGCCGGCCCCGGCCGCGAACAGCTCCCCTGGCTGGTCTACCTGGAGGGCGGTCCCGGCTTCGGCGCCCGCCGGTTCATCGGCCCGCAGGCCTGGCTGGGCCGGGCCGTCCAGGAGTTCCGCGTCCTCCTCCTCGACCAGCGGGGCACCGGCCGTTCGACCCCCGCCAACCGCCAGACCCTGCCGCTCCGCGGCACCCCCGCCGAGCAGGCCGACTACCTCGCCCACTTCCGCGCCGACTCGATCGTCGAGGACTGCGAGCTCATCCGGCGCCGGCTCACCGGCGGCGCCCCCTGGACCGTCCTCGGCCAGAGCTTCGGCGGCTTCTGCGCCACCCACTACCTCTCGACCGCGCCCCAGGGCCTGGAGCGGGTCCTGATCACCGGCGGACTGCCCTCCCTGTACGCCACCGCCGACGAGGTCTACCGCGCCGCCTACCCCAGGATCCGGGGCAAGAACGAGGCCCACTACGCCCGCTATCCGCAGGACGCGGAACGGGCCCGCGCGGTCGTCGCCCACCTCCTCGACCACGAGGTCACCCTGCCCGGCGGCGGCCTGCTCACCCCCGAGGCCTTCCAGTCCCTCGGCATCCTCCTCGGCTCCGGCGAGGGCACCCACCAGCTCCATCTGCTCCTGGAGGGCGCCTTCGTCCCCACCCCCGGCGGGCCCGCGCTCGCCGACGCCTTCCTGGAGCAGGTCCAGGCCCAGCTGTCGTACGCCGGACACCCGCTGTACGCCGTGCTCCACGAGGCCATCTACGCCCAGGGGAAGGGGCCCACCGACTGGGCGGCCGAGCGGGTCCGCGCCGAGCACCCCGAGTTCGACGCCCGCGCCGCGCTCGCCGAGGGACGGCCCCCGCTGTTCACCGGCGAGACCGTCCACCCCTGGCACTTCACCACCGATCCCGCCCTGCGCCCGCTCCGCGAGACCGCGGAACTCCTCGCCGCCCGCACCGACTGGAGCCCGCTGTACGACCCCGAGCGCCTCGCCGCCAACCGGGTCCCGGTCGCAGCGGCCGTCTACCACGACGACATGTACGTGGACACCGGCCACTCCCTCGACACCGCGCGCACGATCCGCGGCCTGCGCACCTGGGTGACGGACGAGTTCGAGCACGACGGGGTACGGGCCGGGGGACCGCGCGTCCTGGACCGGCTGCTCGCGCTCTCCCGCGACGAGATCTGACCACCGGGGGGAGGGGACGTGCGCCCGGCGGCGCGCAAAAGTCCAAGGGGTGGACCGCCCTTGCTCATGGAGTGCACCGGACGGATGCCGGTAGAACTCGGTCCGGGCCCCGTGCGGGGGCCTGCCGAGGAGAGGACCCGGACATGAGCAGCCACGTCAGCGCGGAGATCGCCGGCCAGCCCGACTGCTGGCGCCGCGCCGCCGAGATCGCCGACCACGACGCCGACCTGCTGCCGGCCCGCGGCGAGCGGGTGGCGGTGGTCGGCTGCGGCACCTCGTACTTCATCGCCCGTGCCTACGCGGCGCTGCGCGAGTCCCTCGGCGCGGGCGAGACCGACGCGTTCCCGGCCTCCGACTCCACGCCGCTCGGGCGCGGTTACGACCGCATCGTGGCCCTCACCCGCTCCGGTACCACCACGGAGGTCGTCCATCTCCTCGCCGGCGCGGCGGGGCGCATCCCGACCCTCGTCCTCACCGGAGTGCCCGACAGCCCAGCGGGACAGCTCGCCGACCGGGTCCTCGACCTCGGGTTCGCCGACGAACGCTCCGTCGTCCAGACCCGGTTCGCGACCACCGCACTCCAACTCCTCCGCGCGGGACTGGGGGTGGATCTGGGTCCGGCCGTCGCCGACGCCGAACTCGTCCTCTACGAGCGGCTGCCCGCCGCGTGGGAGCGGCGCGGCCAGTTCACCTTCCTCGGCACCGGCTGGACCGTCGGCCTCGCCGACGAGGCCGCCCTCAAACTGCGCGAGGTGGCCCGCGTCTGGACGGAGTCGTACGCGGCGATGGAGTACCGCCACGGCCCGATCAGCATCAGCGACCGGTCCAGCCTCGTGTGGTGCCTCGGCCCCGCCCCCTCGGGCCTGAAGGACGAAGTGGAGTCCACCGGCGCCCTGTTCGCGGCCGACGCGATCGACCCGGTCGCCGCGCTCGTCCGCGCCCAGCGGCTCGCGGTCGCGCTCGCGGTGCGCCGCGGACTCAACCCCGACCGGCCCAGGAACGTCTCGCGTTCGGTGATCCTTTCCGGAGCGTTCCGCCCGACCGCGTCGGAGGCCGCCCGTATCCTGCGGTCATGACCGGAACCGAAGTCACGGACCTCGCGGAGATGCCCGGCGACTGGCAGCGCGCCCTCGCCGTCGTCGCCCACCCCGACGACCTGGAGTACGGCTGCGCGGCGGCCGTCGCCGCCTGGACGGACGCGGGCAAGGAGGTGGCCTACGTCCTCGCGACCCGCGGTGAGGCCGGCATCGACACGATCGCACCGGACGCCTGCGGTCCGCTGCGCGAGCGGGAGCAGCGGGACAGCGCCGCGGTCGTCGGCGTGGACACGGTGGAGTTCCTCGACCACCGCGACGGCGTGATCGAGTACGGGCTCGGGCTGCGGCGCGACATCGCGGCGGCGATCCGGAGGCACCGCCCGGAGCTCGTCATCACCCTCAACCACCGTGACACCTGGGGCGGGGGCCCCGGCGCCCCCTGGAACACCCCCGACCACGTGGCCGTGGGCCGGGCCGCACTCGACGCGGCGGGGGACGCGGGCAACCGCTGGATCTTCCCCGAGCTCACCGACCAGGGACTGGAGCCCTGGAACGGAGTGCGCTGGGTGGCGGTGGCGGCGTCCAGCACTCCGACCCACGCGGTGGACGCGGCCCCGGGTCTGGACCGTGCGATCCGCTCGCTGCTCTGTCACCGCGCCTACATCGAGGCCCTGACGGACGAGGACCCGGAGCAGTACGTCCGGTCCTTCCTCACCGCGGCGACGAGCCGGGCGTCCGCCCGCTTCGGCGGCCGCCCGGCGGTCGCCTTCGAACTCTTCGGGCGCTGACGGAGCGGGCCTGGGGGCCTGCGCCCGGGATCCGGCGCTCGGGGCCCGGGCGTCAGGGGCGACGGGGCAGTCAGGGGCGACGGGCAGTCAGGGGCGACGGGTCAGTACGCGGGTGATGCTTCCGTCGTCCTCGGTGATGTCCCGGACGTGCTCGAATCCGATCCTGCCGAGCAGCTTCAGCGAAGCGGCGTTGGGCTCGGCCACGGTGGCGTGCACCTCGGACAGGCCGAGCGTGCCGAAGCCGTGGCCCACGAGGGCCTCGGCCACCTCCGTACCGAGCCCCGAACCCCAGGCCGCCGGCGCGAGCGCGTACACGATCTCGTGCCCGCCGACGTCCTCGGACGGCTTGATCTCGGCATGCCCGACCAGCACCCCGTCCCGGCGCACGGCCCAGACGGCGAACAGCTCCTGGGCGTAGACCTTCGTGAAGATCCGCCCGAACAGGGCCCGGTCGTCCTCCTCGGACGCCGGGCCGTCCCCCATCCACACCGACACCCTCGGATCCTGGAAGAGCGCCATGAAGGCCTCCTCGTCCGCGGGGACGTAGGGCTCAAGCAGAAGGCGCTCGGTGCGCAGCGTCGGAATCACGAACGGCGACGCTACCCACCGGGCACCGGCCGGGCAATCGACTTTCGCCGGCGGGGGCGGTGCTGTCCGGTCAGCCCATCGGGGCCGGCTTCAGGACCGCGAAGGCCGCGCCGAAGGGGTCGGCGAGCCAGGCGATGCGGCCCACGTCGGGGATGTCGGCCGCGGGCATCAGGACCGAACCGCCGTTGCCCCGGGCCGCCGTGACGATCGCGTCCGCGTCCTCGACGTCGAAGTACACGATCCAGCGGGGGCCCTCCTTCGTGTCCTGGAGTTCGGCCGCGCCGCCGAAGGAGGCGTCCTGCTGGTCGCCTTCGGCGGTCGAGACGACCTGGTACTTCATGCCGGGCGCGTCCATCTCCGCCGTGCGCCAGCCGAAGAGCGTCCGGTAGAACGCCAGCGTGCCCTGCGGGTCCGCGGTGTGCAGCTCCACCCAGACGAGGGTGTTGGTCGAGGACGTGCGGTCGAGGCCCTTGGTCGTGCCGGGCTGCCAGATCGCGAACCGCGCGCCGCCCGGGTCGGTGAGGGCGGCCATCCGGCCCGCCTCCATGACGTCGAGCGGCGCGAGGCGTACGGCTCCGCCCGCCGACTCGGCGTCCTTCGCCGTGGCGTCCGCGTCCGGGGTCTGGAAGTACACGGTCCAGGCGCTGGACGCGCCCTGCTCGGTGAGCGGTCCGAGCGCCGCGACCGTGCTGCCGTCCTGCTGGAGGAAGCCGTATCCGCCGGCCTCGGGACCCGCCGAGCGGAACTCCCAGCCGAAGACGGCGGTGTAGAAGGCGGCCGCCGCCTCCGTGTCCGGGCTGCCGAGGTCGATCCAGCAGGGGGAGCCCTTGGTGAACTGCGTACCGAGCATGGGAGGTGTCCCGTCCTTCCGTGAGCCGTCGTCCGTGTGCCGTGCCGAGCGCCGCGGACCCTCGTCCGTGTGCCGTGCCGTGCCGAGTGCCGTGGACCCTCGTCCGTGTGCCGTTTCCGGCCACCGTGACCGATCCTCGTCCCTCTGTCCCAGGGGCGCAGCCTCAACCGCCCCGGTTCATCCGACCGGCCGACCGGCCGCCTTCTCCTCCAGGTCGCCGAAGACCAGCTCGCTGTTGAGCGCGGCAGCGGCCCGGTAGCCCCGGCTCACCGCGTTGACCACCTGCTCCTGCGGACCCGTCACGTTCCCCGCCGCCCACACGCCCGGCACGCTCGTCCGCCCCACCTCGTCCACCACCACGAACTCCCCGAACGGGGTCTCGCGCAGCTCCGCGCCCAGCTGCCGCAGCAGCCCGTCGCGGGCCGCCAGGCGGGTGGCCGCCGCGAAGACCACCGAGCGGGCCACGGTCCGCCCGCCGGCGAGCCGTACCCCGGTCAGCCGGTCGTCCTCCACGGCGACCCCGGTCACCTCACCGCGCTCGACCCGGACGCCCGCCGCGTCCAGGAGCGCCGCCTCGTGCTCTGACGGCTCGGCCGAGGTGTGCAGGAACAGGGTCACGTCCTTCGACCAGTGCGCCACCATCAGCGCCTGGTGCGCGGGCATCGTCGGATGCGCGATCACCCCGAAGGCCTCGTCGCGGACCTCCCAGCCGTGGCAGTACGGGCAGTGCAGCACGTCCTGTCCCCACCGCTCGGCCAGCCCGTCGATCACCGGGAGCTCGTCGACGAGCCCGGTGGTGACGACGAGCCGCCGCGCGCCGACCGTCTCCCCGTCCGCGAGGGTGAGGACGAACCCGCCCTTCCCGTCCATTGCCGCGCCCGTCACCTCACCGGTCCGCAGCTCGACCCCGTACCCGGCGATCTCGGCCCGGCCGGCCGCCAGGTAGTCGGCCGGGTTCATGCCGTCCCGGGACAGGACGCCCTGCATGTGCGCGGTGGGCGCGTTCCGCGGCTCGCCGGCGTCGACGACCAGGGTCCGGCGCCGCGACCGGCCCAGGACCAGGGCGGCGCTGAGCCCCGCCGCGCCCCCGCCGACCACCACGGCCTCGTACATGTCGTTCTCCAGGTCTGCGTTCATGGGCCGAGCGTCACCCGGGTCCACGGGATGAGCAAGCGAGCTTGCCGTTTCTGCAAAACTGGACGTATGACCGAAGACGACCGCATGGACGCCGTGCTCAACGAGGTCGGCCCCCGCCTCCGCCGGGTCCGCCGCGACCGCGGGGTGACCCTGGCCGAGCTCTCCGCGGACACCGGAATCTCCGTGAGCACCCTCTCCCGGCTGGAGTCCGGGCAGCGCAGACCCAGCCTCGAACTGCTCCTCCCGCTCGCCCGCGCCCATCAGGTGGCGCTCGACGAACTGGTCGGCGCCCCGGCGACGGGCGACCCCCGGATCCGGGCGAAGCCCATCGTCCGTCACGGCCGCACGATGTACCCGCTGACCAGGCAGCCCGGCGGCCTCCAGGCGTACAAGGTCGTCCAGGAGAAGCCGCAGCAGGAGGAGCCGGAGCCCCGCGTCCACGAGGGCTACGAATGGCTGTACGTGCTCTCCGGGAGGCTCCGGCTCGTCCTCGGGGAGCACGACGTCGTCCTCGGCCCCGGCGAGGCGGCCGAGTTCGACACCCGCGTCCCGCACTGGTTCGGTCCGACGCCCGACGGCCCGGTGGAGTTCCTGAGCCTGTACGGGCCCCAGGGGGAGCGGATGCACGTCCGCGCCCGCCCGAAGAAGTCCGGCTGAGTGGTTCCCCTCGGATCAAGCGACCGCTTAGTATGCGACCGACCGCTCGGTACGGAGGAGGCTTCCGGATGCAGGCATGGCGTGTGTACGAGAACGGGGAACCGCGCGCGGTGATGCGCCGCGAGGAGGTGGCACCGCCCACACCCGGCGACGGCCAGGTCCTCCTCAAGGTCCGCGCCGCGAACGTCAACTTCCCCGACGCGCTGCTCTGCCGCGGCCACTACCAGATCCGCCCCCCGCTGCCCTTCACCCCCGGCGTGGAGGTCTGCGCCGAGACCGAGGACGGCCGCAGGGTCATCACCACCGCCGCCCTCCCGCACGGCGGCTTCGCCGACCACGTCCTCGCCGACGCCGCCGGGCTGCTCCCCGCCCCCGATTCGCTCGACGACGCCGAGGCCGCCGCCCTCCACATCGGCTACCAGACCGGCTGGTTCGGCCTGCACCGCCGCGCCGCCCTCCAGGAGGGCGAGACCCTTCTGGTCCACGCGGCGGCGGGCGGTGTCGGCAGCGCCGCCGTCCAGCTCGGCAAGGCCGCGGGCGCCACCGTCATCGGGGTCGTCGGCGGACCGGAGAAGGCCGCCGTCGCCCGCGCGCTCGGCTGCGACGTGGTGATCGACCGGCGCTCGGAGGACGTCGTCGCCGCCGTCAAGGCCGCGACCGGCGGCCGCGGCGCCGACGTGATCTACGACCCCGTCGGCGGCGAGGCCTACCAGCAGTCCGCGAAGTGCGTCGCCTTCGAGGGCCGGATCGTGATCGTCGGCTTCGCGAGCGGCACGGTCCCCGCGCCCGCCCTCAACCACGCCCTGGTGAAGAACTACTCGGTCCTCGGCCTCCACTGGGGCCTCTACGCGGCGAAGGACCCGGCCTCCATCGGCCGCTGCCACGAGACCCTCACGGCCTACGCGGCCAAGGGCCTCATCAAGCCCCTCATCGGCGAGCGCGTCCCGTTCGCGGGCGCGGCGGACGCCGTCCAGCGCGTCGCCGACGGCACCACCACCGGCCGCCTGGTCGTCCTCCCGGAAGGAGTCCGCGCATGACCGACGCCGAGGACCTCCTCGTACGCACCGGGAAGCTGCTCGACGAGCACCCGCCCGCCACCACCGACCGCACCGACTTCCTGCGCGCCCGCTTCGACGCCGGACTCGCCTGGGTGCACTACCCCGTCGGACTCGGCGGACTCGACGCGCCCCGCGCGCTCCAGGCCGTCGTCGACGCCGAACTCGCCGCCGCCGGAGCCCCCGACAACGACCCGCGCAAGATCGGCATCGGCCTCGGCATGGCGGCCCCCACCGTCCTCGCCCACGGCACCGACGAGGTCAAGCGGCGCTTCCTCCGGCCCCTCTGGGTCGGCGAGGAGGTCTGGTGCCAGCTGTTCAGCGAGCCCGGGGCGGGATCCGACCTCGCCGCGCTCGCCACCCGGGCCGTCCGCGACGGCGAGGACTGGATCGTGGACGGGCAGAAGGTGTGGACCTCCAGCGCCCACACCGCCCGCTGGGCCATCCTCATCGCCCGCACCGACCCGGACGCGCCCAAGCACCGGGGCATCACCTACTTCGTCTGCGACATGACCGACCCCGGCGTCGAGGTCCGGCCGCTGCGCCAGATCACCGGCGAGGCCGAGTTCAACGAGGTCTTCCTCACCGGCGTCCGCATCCCCGACGCCCACCGCCTCGGCGAGGTCGGCGACGGCTGGCGGGTCGCCCAGACCACCCTCATGAACGAGCGGGTCTCCATCGGCGGAGCCCGCATCCCCCGCGAGGGCGGCATGATCGGGAAGGTCGCCGCGACCTGGCGCGAGCGCCCCGAGCTGCGCACCCACGAGCTGCACCGGCGCCTCCTCGACCACTGGGTCGACGCCGAGGTCGCCCGGCTCGCCGGGGAGCGGCTCCGCCAGCAGCTCGTCGCGGGCCGACCCGGCCCCGAGGGCAGCGCCATGAAGCTCGCGTTCGCCCGTCTCAACCAGGCCATCAGTGGCCTGGAGGTCGAACTGCTCGGCGACGAAGGCCTGTTGTACGGGGAGTGGGAGATGCGCCGCCCCGACCTCGTCGACTTCACCGGCCGCGACGCCGGCTACCGCTATCTGCGGTCCAAGGGCAACTCGATCGAGGGAGGCACCAGCGAGGTGCTCCTCAACATCGTCGCCGAGCGGGTCCTGGGCCTGCCGCCCGAGCCCCGCAACGACAAGGACGTCGCCTGGAAGGACCTCGCCCGATGACGGAATCGTCAGCACCGACGGAACAGCCGCTCGACCTCCTCTACTCCGAGACCGAGGACGACCTGCGGGCCGCCGTCCGCGCCCTGCTCGCCGACCGGGCCGGCCACCAGGCCCTCCTCGGCCGGATCGAGACGGACAGCCCCTACGTCCCCGGTCTGTGGAAGTCCCTCGCGGGCGACATCGGCGTCGCCGGACTCCTCGTCCCGGAGAAGCTCGGCGGCCAGGGCGCGAGCCACCGCGAGGCCGCCGTCGTCCTGGAGGAGCTGGGCCGCGCGGTGACCCCGCTGCCGTACCTCACGAGCGCGGTGGTGGCCACCGAGACCCTGCTCGCCCTGGAGGGGGAGAGCGACGCGGCGGCCGGACTCCTCGCGGAGCTGGCGGGCGGCCGTACGGTCGCGGCCCTCGCCGTACCGCTGTCGACGGCGCCCGACGCCGAGCTCCCGCTCGGCGGACCGGTCGCGGCGGTGGCCGACGCCGGCGCCGCCGACGTGTTCCTCGTCCTGCGGGCCGACGGTCTGTACGCCGTACCCGCCGACGAGGCGACCGTCGAGCCGCAGACCCCGCTCGACCTCACGCGCCCCCTGGCCACGGTCACCACCGGCGCCGGGAGCGGCGCCCGGCTCGCGGGCCCCGACGCGGCCCGTGCGGCGGTCCGGCGCGGGCTGCTCGCCGGGGCCGGACTCCTCGCGTCGGAGCAGCTCGGCCTCGCCGAGTGGTGCCTGGAGGAGACCGTCCGGTACACCCGTGAGCGCCATCAGTTCAACCGGCCGGTCGGCTCCTTCCAGGCCCTCAAGCACCGGATGGCCCAGCTCTGGCTGGACCTGGTCGGGGCCCGGGCGGCGGCCCGCGCCGCCGCCGACGCCCTCGCCACCGGCAGCGCGGACGCCCCGCTGCTCGTGGCCGTGGCGCAGGCGTACTGCTCCAAGGCCGCCGTCCGGGCGGCCGAGGAGTGCGTCCAGCTGCACGGTGGGATCGGGATGACCTGGGAGCATCCGGCGCACCTGGCGCTCAAGCGGGCCAAGTCGGACCAGATCGCGCTCGGCTCCACGGGCCGGCACGAGGACGCGATCGCCGCCCTGGCCGGCCTGGCGCCGCCGGCCTAGCCGGTACGGCGCCGCACCGCCGGCCGGTACGGCGCGCCGCCTGCCTGGCAGGCACCGCACCGCCGGCCGGCCCGAAGACCCCGGTAAGGGGCCGCTGCGTCCACACCCCTTTACATACTGTTTAATTGCAAGCTGTTCGCAATAACAGTTGATCTCCAAAAGGGGTGTGGACCCGATGACCGCCCGATTCCTCCGCGGCACGGCCGCCGCGACGCTCGCGGGGGCCACGGCCCTCACCGCGGCGGCCTGCACGAACCCCGGCTCCACCGCCGGGGCCTCCGGCGGACCCAAGGATTCCGCGGTCGTCGGCATCGCCTACGAGCCCGAGACCCTCAGCCCCCTCCTCGGCTACGGCAAGGACGGCAACTCCAAGATCTTCGACGGGCTCCTCGCCTTCGACGCCGACATGAAGCTGAAGCCGGCGCTCGCCACGAAGCTGCCGGACATAGCCGACGACGGGCTCACCTACACGTACACCCTCCGCGACGGGGTCACCTTCAGCGACGGCGCCCCGTTCACGGCCAAGGACGTCGTCTTCACCTACCGGACGATCCTCGACCCGAAGACGAACAACGCCTCGCGGACCGAGCTCGACGCGCTCAAGAGCGTCGAGGCGGTCGGCGACGACACCGTCGTCTTCCGCCTGAAGTACCCCTACGCGCCCTTCGCCGAGCGCACCGTCCACGCCATCGCCCCCGAGCACGTCGCGGCGAAGCAGGACGTCAACACCGGCGCCTTCACCACCAAGCCGATCGGCACCGGCCCGTACGTCCTCACCGGCTGGTCCAAGGGCGAGAAGCTCAGCTTCAAGGCCAACCCGACCTACTGGAACGGCGCGCCCGCGGTGAAGAAGTTCACCATGGCGATCATCAAGGACGACGACGTCCGCGCCACCCGGCTCCGCGCCGGCGACCTCGACGGCGCGATCCTGCCGCCGAACCTCGCCGCCGGATTCAAGGGCGACAAGGCGAAGAAGACCTGGCAGGCGAAGACCTACGACTACCGCACGGTCACCCTGCCCACCCACAACGAGGTCGCGGGCGACACCGACGTCCGCCGCGCCCTCGACATCGCCGTCGACCGCCGGACCATGGTCGACAAGATCCTCGAAGGAGCCGGAAAGCCCGCCTACGGGCCCGTCCCCACCGACAGCCCCTGGTTCGCGAAGGGCACCGAGCGCCGCCACGACCTCGCCGGCGCGCAGAAGATCCTCGACGAGGCCGGCTGGAAGCCCGGCCCCGACGGCATCCGCGTCAAGAACGGCGTCCGCGCCTCCTTCCCGCTCTGGTACCTCTCCGGCGACAAGCTCCGCCAGGACCACGCCCTCGCGTACGTCTCCGACGCCAAGAAGGCCGGCATCGACATCAAGGCCCAGGCCGGCACCTGGGAGGTCATCGAGCCCCGGATGAAGAGCGACGCCGTCCTCGCCGGCGGCGGCGCGCCCGGCGACCCCGACTTCGACCAGTACCTGCTCCTGAAGTCGAGCCTCGCCGGCGACGGCTTCAACAACATGGCCTGGTACGACAACAAGACCGTCGACCGCGCCCTCGACGAGGGCCGCCGCACCGACGACCCCGCCAAGCGCCGCGCCGCGTACGACACCGTCCAGCGCGAACTGGTGAAGAACCCCGGCTACACCTTCCTCACCCACATCGACCACCTCTACGTCGTCGACGACGCCTGGGACGGACCGAGCACCCAGACCGAGCCGCACGACCACGGTCTCGCCTCCGGCCCCTGGTGGAACGTCGAGAACTGGAAGCCGAAGCCCGCCGGAGCGACGAAGAAGTGAAGCGCCGCCTCCCCTGGGGGCCCATGGCGCGGATGACGGGACGGCGCGCCCTGGCCGCCGTCCCCGTCCTCCTCGCCGTCACCTTCGCGGTGTTCGCCGTCGCCGAGGCCTCCCCGTTCGACCCCGTCAAGGCCTACGCCGGCACCGCCGGACTCACCGCCTCGCAGGAGAACCTCGACCAGCTCCGCGCCAACCTCGGCGTCGACCGCCCCCTCCTGACCCGCTGGTGGGAGTGGCTCACCTCCGCCCTCACCGGAGACCTCGGCGACTCCGCCGTCATGCGCAGGCCGGTGGCCGAGGTCATCGGCGAACGCCTCGGCTGGTCCGTCCTCCTCGCCGTCACCGCGTTCCTCGTGGCCATCGCCCTCGGCACCCTCCTCGGCGTCCTCGCCGGGCGCCGCCGCGGCGGCCTGATCGACCGGGCCGTCAGCTCCCTCGCCTACACCCTGGAAGCCGCACCGGCCTTCTGGCTCGGCCTTCTCGCCATCTGGTTCTTCGCGCTGCAGCTCGGCGCGCTGCCCGCCGGCGGACTCACCGACACCGCGAGCGACACCGTCACCGCCGACCAGGTCGCCCGCCACCTGGTGCTGCCCGCGCTCGTCCTCGGCGTCTCCCAGCTGCCCTGGTTCTTCCTGTACGTCCGCCAGGGCGTCGGCGACGCCCTCGACGAGGACCCCGTACGCGGAGCCCGCGCCCGCGGCCTGCGCGAGTCCACCGTCCTCACCGGCCACGCCCTCCGCTCCGGAATGCTGCCCATGCTCACCCTCATCGGCTCCCGCGTGCCCGAGCTGATCACCGGCGCCCTGCTCGTGGAGACCGTCTTCAGCTGGCCCGGCATCGCCGCCGCCACCGTCCAGGCCGCGACGTCCGTGGACTTCCCGCTGCTCGCCGCGCTCACGGTCCTGGCCACGGCCGCCGTCCTCCTCGGCAACCTGCTCTCCGACCTCCTCTACGGACTCGCCGACCCGAGGGTGGGCTTCGATGGCTGACCCGCGCACCCACCGCCTGCGGCTCTGGAGCTCCGCCCTCGTCGTCGGCGTCGTCCTCCTCGCGGTCCTGGTCGTGCCGCCGCTCGCCCAGCTCGACGAGCAGGCCGTCGACCTCTCGCGGAAGCTCCTCCCGCCGTCCTGGGAGCATCCCTTCGGCACCGACGACCTCGGCCGCGACCTGCTCCTGCGCTGCGTCTACGGACTGCGGATCTCGCTGCTCGTCGGCCTGGTCGCCGCGCTTGTGGCCACCGTCGTCGGCACCGCCGTCGGCGCGGCCGCCGGGGCGCTCGGCGGCTGGATCGACCGCACGCTCATGCGGCTCGTCGACGCCTTCTCCTCCGTGCCGCACCTGCTGCTCGGCATCTTCGTGGTCGCCCTGTTCCGGCCCGGCGTCTGGCCGGTGATCGCCTCCGTGGCCGTCACCCACTGGCTCTCCACCGCCCGGATCGTGCGCTCCGAGGTCCTCTCCCTGCGCACCCGGCCCTTCGTCGAGGCCGCCATCTCCGGCGGCGCCACACGATGGCGCGTCGCCGTCCGCCACCTGCTGCCCGCCGTCCTGCCGCAGGCGGGCCTCGCGGCCGTACTGATGGTCCCGCACGCCATGTGGCACGAGTCCGCGCTGTCCTTCCTCGGCCTGGGCCTCCCGAGCCACCAGGCGAGCCTCGGCAACCTCGTCCAGAACGCCCGCTCCTCGCTCCTCGCCGGACACGGCTGGCCCACGCTCTTCCCCGGGCTGCTGCTCATCGTCCCGACCCTCGCCATCGCCGGCCTCGCCGGAGTGTGGCGCGACCGCCTCAACCCGCGCCGCCGATCGGAGCTCATGCTGTGACCGCAGAGAACGTGCTCCGCGCCCTCGAGGCCGTCTCCGCCGGGCGGGCGGAGGACGCGGTCCTCAGCGTCCGTGATCTGAGCGTCCGGTTCCGGCTGCGCGGCGGGCGGACCGTCGAGGCCGTCAGCGACGCCGCCTTCGACCTCGGCGCGGGGGAGTGCCTCGCCCTCGTCGGCGAGAGTGGCTGCGGCAAGTCCGTGCTGGCCTCCGCCCTCCTCGGGCTGCTGCCCGGCAACGCCGAGACATCCGGTACGGCCCTGCTCGCGGGCCCCGGGGGCGCCGACACGACCGATCTGCTCGCGGCCGACGAGAAGATCCTCGCCCGCACCGTGCGGGGCCGCCGCGTCGGGCTCGTCCCGCAGAGCCCGGCCGCCCATCTCACCCCCGTCCGCACCGTACGGTCCCAGCTGGAGGAGACCGTCCGCGCGCTCACCGGCACCTCCCGCCGGGCCCGCCGCAAGGCCGCCGAGGACGCCGCGGAGCGGGCCGCGTTCCCGTCCGGGCACCTCGACCGGTACCCGCACGAGCTGTCCGGCGGACTCGCCCAGCGCGCCGCCACCGCCCTCGCGCTCATCGGCGACGCGCGGCTCCTGCTCGCCGACGAGCCGACCACCGGCCTCGACCGCGACCTCGTCGACCGCACCGTCGACGAACTGCGCCGCCACGCCGACGACGGCCGCGCCCTGCTCCTCATCACCCATGACCTGGCCGCCGCCGCGCGCATCGCCGACCGTGTCGCCGTCATGTACGCGGGCCGCATCGTGGAGATCGCCCCCGCCCACCGCTTCTTCGGCCCCGCCGGCCCCCGCCATCCCTATGCGCGGGGACTGCTCGACGCGCTGCCCGACCGGGCGTTCACCCCCATCGCCGGCATGCCGCCGGAGCTCTCCGCCCTGCCGGAGGGCTGCGCCTTCGCCCCGCGTTGTCCACTGGCCACCGAACTCTGCTCCACCCGGCCGGAGTTCACGGCCAACCTGGCCTGCCACCACCCGGAGCACCCCCGTGCTTGAACTCGACACCGTCACCGCCGGATACGACCGCCGCGCCCCCGTCTTCCGGGGTGCCTCGCTCACCGTGGCCCCCGGAGAGTCCGTCGGACTCCTCGGCCCCAGCGGCTGCGGCAAGTCGACCCTCGCCCGGGTCGCGGCCCTCCTCCACCGCCCGGACGCGGGCCGGCTCGTCCTCGACGGCGCCGAGGTCACGGCCTGGCGGCACCGTGCGCCGCGGGAACTCCGCACCGCCGTCGGCGTCGTGTTCCAGCAGCCCCGCACCGCCGCCGACCCCCGTCTCACCCTCGCCGACCTCCTCGTCGAACCCCTCCGGGCCACCGGGCGGCGCGCCGAGGCGGCGGCCCGTCTCGCCGAACTCGCGCCGGCCGTCGGCCTCACTCCCGACCTGCTCGGCCGCCGCCCGCACGAGGTCAGCGACGGCCAGCTCCAACGCGCCTGCCTGGGACGGGCCCTGGCCCTGCGTCCCCGCTGGCTGGTCTGCGACGAGATGACCGCGATGCTCGACGCCTCCACCACGGCCGCCCTGGTCGCGGCCGTCGAGACCTACCGCGAGGAGACCGGCGCGGGCCTCCTCGCCGTCGGCCACGACCGGATCCTGCTGCACCGCTGGTGCGACCGTACGGTGGAGTGGAAGGACTGCCTGCCCGCCGAGGAGGGACCGTGACCGTGGAGTCCCCGTGGACGCCCGCCGCCGATGACGACCCCCTGGACGGTCTGCGCGCCGCCCTCGCCGCCGCCCCCTGCGGCTACGAGCCGCGGTCCGGGTACCAGGACGCCTGCTGGATCCTCCACCCCGTGTACGACGAGGGTGTACGGCTCTGCTGGGACCAGGTCCTGGCCCGGGAGGGCCGGCGGCTCGCCGACTGGCCGGGCACCCTGTCGTACCTGGTCTTCGAGGGCGTGACGGGCGCGGACGACCTGGAGGGACCGGATCCGGCGGAGCTGGACCGCGCCACCCTCGCCCGGCTCGTCGGGCACCTGGCGAGGAGCGGACCTTCGGGGTACGACACCCCGTGCGGCGCCGCCCAGGCCCCCGTGATGCACCGTCCGGGTGAGCAGCCGGCCGCCCGGCGAGGCCGGCTCGGTGACGCGCTCGCCCACCACGACGCCATGCCCGAGTTCCGGTTCCCCGCCACCTGGTGGGCGGCCGACGGGAGTTGGCTCGTCCTCAGTGACGTGGACCTGAGCGCGACCGAGGTCTTCGGGACCACCGCGCTGATCGAGGGACTGCTGGCCGACCCGGAGCTCGACGCCGTCCGCAGGCCGGGCGTCGCCGAGACCCTCGGCGGCTGAAACCGGCCGAATCTCACCCGTATGGCCGCCCCGCCATTCGCCCGGACGGACCGCGCATTCCGTCACACTGTCCGCCGAACGCCGCAATTCCGGTGCGGCGACGGAGGGACGTGAACGCGATGGCCGTTTCCATTTCTGTCGTGGTGCTGCTGCTGGTGCTGGCCGTGATCTTCCTGCGCAACGGTGGACTCAAGGTCACCCATGCGCTCGTCTGTGCCCTGCTGGGCTTCTTCCTCGCCGGCACCAGCATGGCGCCGACCATCCACAACGGGGTCGCGGCCACCGCCAACGTGGTCTCCAGCCTCAATCCGTGATCATCGGCCGATCATGAACTGCCTGTGAAACAAGGGGCAGTTGCATGTACATCTCACGGACTCGGGCCTAGCGTCGGCCGCCGGCGCGACAGTTTGTCAGCAACCCGAGGAGCCGCATTGGCCACGCATCCGCCCCGAAGACGAGCCCGCGCACTCACACTGATCGCGGTCGCCGCCGCCGTGATGGTGGGGTCCGCCCCCGTCGCCCAGGCCCAGGAGATCCCCCTCGGCCTCGGCCACCGCCTGGTGGAGCACTACGAGGGCGCCCCCGCCACCGCACAGCCCGTGCCGGGCAAGGGCACCGCCCAGCACCCGTACCTCGCCCCCAACGGGCGCAGCGGCATGCACGCCGACGGGGCGGGCAGCGGCACCCACCCCTACCCGGGGCCGCTCGGCCGCGCCCCGCGCGTGGACAGCGAGAAGATCGCCCCGGTGGGCGGCGAGTGCGCCACCGTCACCTTCGACTCCGGCGGCCGGCTCGTCACCGTGTGCGGCACCTTCAGCGGCTTCCTGCTGAAGCTGCTCGACCCGCGCACCCTGGACACCCTCGCCGAGTACAAGCTGCCGCAGCGCTCCTCCACCGTCGAGGCCATCACCCGCCTCGACTTCGAGAAGATCTTCAAGGACACCTCCGGCGGCGCCTACTTCTACCTGGACAACCAGGACCGCGTCGTCCTCGCCGACTCCCGCCAGCACATCCAGCGCATCGCACACCGTCAGAAGGCGGACGGTGCCTGGGAGTTCATCGTCGAGAACGACTGGGACCTCACCTCCCTCGTCCCGCACGACTGCGTCACCTGGACCAACCTCTTCCCCAGCGGCGTCTGTGATCCCGTCACCTCCGTCATGCCGGACTGGCAGGGCCGCATCTGGTGGGTCACCCGCCTCGGCCGCGTCGGCACCGTCGACCCGGCGACGGGCGCGCTGCGTGCGATCCGTCTCGACGGCGAGGAGATCCAGAACTCCTTCTCCGTCGCCGAGGACGGCGTCTCCCTCGTCACGGACCACGCCCTGTACAGCTTCGACGCCGACGCCGACGGCGTCCCGCGGGTGCGCTGGCGCGAGACGTACGACCGGGGTACCGGCACCAAGCCCGGCTCGGTGAACCAGGGTTCGGGCACCACCCCCGACCTCTTCGGCCTCCACGACGAGTACGTCGCCATCACCGACAACGCCGACGACCGGATGAACGTCCTCGTCTACCGCCGGGGCGCCGACGTCCCCGCCGCCGAGCGCCTCGTCTGCAAGGTGCCGGTCTTCCGCCCGGGGGCGTCCACCACCGACAACTCGCTGATCAGCTGGGGCAACAGCCTCGTCGTCGAGAACAACTATGGCTACGAGAACCCGAGTACGCTCCTCCTCGGACGCAGCGTCGTCGGAGGTGCGACCCGGATCGACGTCCGCGCCGACGGCAGCGGCTGCGACACCGTCTGGGAGAGCGACGTCCGCTCGCCCTCGACCGTGCCCAAGCTCTCCACCGCCAACGGACTGCTCTACTTCTACGAGAAGCGTCCCAACTCCTGGGGAATCGACGCCTGGTACCTCACGGCCGTCGACTTCCGCACCGGCGACCGGGTCTTCAGCCGCTTCACCGGCACCGGCCTCGCGTACGACAACAACTGGGCCCCGATCACCCTCGGACCCGACGGCACCGCGTACATCGGTGTCTTCAACGGCATCGTCGCAGTCCGCGACGCCGCCTGACCCGCACACGGCCGCCCCGGGACCGAGGTCCCGGGGCGGCTCGCGGCCTCCCGTACCGGTCAGACCATCTCGGGCATCTCGCCGACGGTCGTCCTGACGTCGATCACGGCGAACGCGGCACCCTGCGGGTCCAGGATCGCCGCGAAGCGGCCGAACGGACTGTCCATCGGCCCGAACACCTTCCGCCCGTTGAGGCGTTCGGCCGCCTCGACGGCCTTGTCGCAGTTGTCGACGGCGAAGTACACCTGGATGTACGAGGGGATCTCCGGCGGGAAGTCCTCCGCCGTCATCACCATGCGCCCGAGCACCGGGTCGGCGCCGAGGTCGAAGACCCGGTAGTCCATGTCCTCGTCCTGCATCTTCTTCGAGTTGTAGCCGAAGACGGCGGTGTAGAAGGGGTCGGCCTTCGCCGGCTCCCGGGTGAAGACCTCGGCCCAGACGTAGGCGCCGCTCTCACCCTCCAGCTCGAAGCCCTCGTGCCGCCCCGCCTGCCAGATCCCGAACACGGCGCCCGCCGGGTCCTGCGCCAGGCACATCGACCCGAAGTCGCCGACCTGCATCGGCTCCATCAGGACGGTGCCGCCCGCGGCCTTGATCCTCTCCGCCGTGGCGGCGGCGTCGGGAGAGGCGAAGTACAGACACCAGGCCGACTGCGCCTCGCCGTCGTCCTGCCCCGGCATCGGCGGGACGACCGCCGCGACCGCCTTCCCGTTCCGGTACGCCTGCGTGTAGTTGCCATATTCCGTGGAGGACTCGCCAAAGGTCCAGCCGAGCACGTCGCCGTAGAACGTCTTGGCAACCTCGACGTCCTTGAACATCGCGTCGGCCCAGACAGGCGTGCCCTCAGGTCGTACGGCCATGACGGTGACTCCCGTTTCCGATTCGATGATGTGTTCCTGTGAGCCACGCTAGTCACGCTCGCCCCCGCCCGCTCGGTGACACGACGCGGCACTTCCGAATGCTGCGACCATCGGGGCCATGAGGACACAGGGGGACCACAGGATGATCGAGGTGCCGGCCGGCCGGGTCACGCTCTCGGACCGGCGTACGGAGCGGAGCTGGGCGGTCGACGTCCGCGCCTTCGCCCTGGGCGCCGCCCCCGTCACCCGGGGACTGTACGAGCAGGTCATGGGCACCGGACCGAGCACCGCGCACGGCGACCGGCTGCCGGTCGAAGGGGTGTCCTGGGGCGACGCGATCCGCTTCTGCGACGCGCTGTCCGTGCGTGAGGGGCTCCGCCCCGCCTACCGCGTCCCGGCGGACGACACCGACGCCGAGGCGCCCGACTGGGACCGGACCGCGGACGGCTACCGCCTCCCCACCGAGGCCGAATGGGAGCACGCCTGCCGCGCCGGGACCACGGAGGCCCGCTACGGCCCGCTCGACGAGATCGCCTGGCACCGCGGCAACTCCGGCGAACGCCTCCACGAGGTCGGCGGCCGGCGGCCCAACGACTGGGGCCTCCACGACATGCTGGGCAACGTCTGGGAGTGGTGCTGGGACGTGTACGACGCCGAGGTCTACGGCGGCTACCGGGTGCTGCGCGGCGGCGGCTGGTTCGACGAGCACTGGAGCTGCCGCGCCTCGGTACGCCGCCGCAGCCACCCGACCCTGCGCATCGACGACGTCGGCTTCCGGCTCGCCCGCACCCTCCCGGGCTGAGCGGGCCCGGGCGGGTCAGCCCGGCAGCCGGCCGAGCGCGTACCGGTGGAACGGCCCGTCCGGCAGCGGCAGCTCCGGCCGCCACATCCGCAGCACCTGGGCGGACGGCAGGAACAGCGCCTCCGGCAGACGGTCGGGCTCCGTCCACTCCCAGCGCTCGATCTTGTCCGGCTCGGCCACGGCCGGCACGCCACGGAAGCCCCGTACCGCCGTCGCGGCGGTCATCCGGGTCATCCGCGCGGAGGTGATCGAGTCCAGGACCAGGCCGATCACCTCCACGTCCGCGGCGTCCGCGACGAGCGTCGTCTCCTCGGCCAGCTCGCGGACCGCCGCGTCCTCCACGGACTCGCCCGGCTCGACCTTCCCGCCCGGCAGCTCCCACACCCCGGAGCGATGCAGCCCGAGCAGCACCCGGCCGGCCCCGTCGGTCACCACGACCCCCGCGCCGAGCGAGGCCTGGGCGGGCGGCGGCTGGACATTGCGCTGGGCGGCGGCGGCCTCTTCGGCGGTACTCATGGCACCCCTTCTACCAGCAGCGTTCCCCGCGCCACAACGTGAAGGAACCGGCGCGGGGCGGAGTCGGCGGAGGCACAGCCTTCAGGCCGGGGGCACCGGCGGAACCACCGCGACCGGGCAGTGCGCGTGGTGCAGCACCGCGTGGGCGACCGAGCCGATGAGCAGCGAGCCGAACCGATGCCGGTGGTGACGGCCCACGACCAGCAGCCCGGCGTCCCGCGAGCCCTCGACGAGGAGGCCCGCCGCGTCCCCCGGCACCACCGCCGGGACCAGCCCGACCTTCGGCCGACGCGCGGCGAAGGGCCGCAGCCGCTCCTCCTGCTCCCGCTTCGCCTCCCGCACGAACTCCTCCGCGCGGTCGGCGAGGGGCAGCGTCGGGGGCACCTGGAGCGCCGGGGCAGGGGCCACGACGGGGCTGGTCGGCTGAGGCGGCAGCCTGACGGCCGTCACGGCCTCCAGCGGTACGCCGCGGTGCCGCGCCGCCTCGAAGGCGAAGGCCAGCACCTCGTCCGGAGTCTCCTCCGGGTGCAGCCCGAGCAGCACCCGGCCCGCCTCCGCCCCGCCCTCGAGCGCGGCCGCACGCGCCTCGTGCGGGACGACGACGAGCGGGCAGGGCGCCGTGGCGGCGAGGGTACGGCTGGTCGAGCCGAGCAGCAGGCTCGCGAAGCCGCCGTGCCCCCGCGAGCCGGTCACCAGGAGCCGCGCGCCCCGGGCCGCCGCCGGCAGGGCGTCGGTCACGGAGCCGTCGAGCGACTCGTACCGCACGGGCATGTCGTGCCCGCGCTTCTCGACGACGGCCCGTACGGCATCCATGACCGTGTCGGGCAGCTCGGGGGACGGACCGAGGGAGGCGATACGGGCGGCGCCGAGCTGGAGGGCGTCGGAGCGCACGTGCGCCACGACCAGCGGCGCTTCCAGGTGCTCGGCGGCGCTCAGGGCCCATGCGAGGGCCCGGAGACTGTGCTCGGAACCGTCCACGCCGACGACGACCGGCGGCTCGGACGCGGTGTTCGTGTCACTCATGGGGGAATGACTCCCGCGGCCGGGCGGGCGCCACACCGGTCACGGGCGGCCACGTCCCGCCCGGCGGGGAGACGGCACCGGACCGGTCCCGACGGCGACGCCATCGGGACCGGTCCGGTGGTCAGGCGATCAAGCGCAGTGCCGGCGGTGAACCGATCAGGCGCCCTGCTCGCGGCGCGCGGCGCGCTCCGCGTCGCGCTCCTTGATGCGGACGGTCTCCTTGCGGACCTCCGCCTGGGTGGCGCGCTCCTTCTGCAGCCACTCGGGCAGCTCCTGCTGGAGCTCCTCGATCTGCTCCGTGGTGAGCGGGTCGGTGATGCCGCCGCGGGCGAGACCGGCGATGGAGATGCCGAGCCGCTGCGCGACCACGGGGCGGGGGTGCGGACCGTTCTTCCTGAGCTCCTGGAGCCAGGCCGGGGGATCGGCCTGGAGCTCGTTCAGCTCGGTGCGCGAGACGACACCCTCCTGGAACTCTGCGGGGGTGGCCTCGAGGTACACACCCAGCTTCTTCGCCGCGGTGGCGGGCTTCATCGTCTGGGTGCTCTGGTGCGACGTCATGGTGTCAAGGGTATCGAGCGTGCGGGCGAGTTCCGACCACGGCAGCTACCGGTAACCTGGCGGAGTGACAGGCTCGGACGCTTCCCCCGCGGATTCCCCCTCTTCCCCCTCCTCCTCCCCTTCCTCCTTCAGGCTCGCCTACGTGCCCGGAGTGACGCCCTCGAAGTGGGTACGGGTCTGGAACGAGCGCCTGCCCGACGTACACCTGACGCTGCTCGCCCTGACGCCCGCCGAGGCATTCGGCGCCCTCCGGGAGGGCACGGCCGACGCCGGTCTGGTCCGGCTCCCCGTCGACAGGGACGACCTGAGCGCGATCCCGCTCTACACGGAGACGACGGTCGTCGTCATCCCCAAGGACCACCTGCTCGCGGCGGCGGAGGAGGTCACGGTCGAGGACCTCGCCGAGGAGCTCGTCCTGCACCCGCTCGACGACACCCTCGGCTGGGAGCAGCCGCCCGGCCTCCCGGCGAACGAGCGCCCCGAGACGACCGCCGACGCGATCGAGCTGGTCGCGGCGGGCGTGGGCGTGCTCGCCCTGCCGCAGTCGCTCGCCCGGCTGCACCACCGCAAGGACCTCACGTACCGGACGCTGACGGAGGTCCCGCAGTCGCGGGTGGCCCTGTCCTGGCAGGCCGCGGACGAGGCTCCCGACCTGGTGGAGGAGTTCATCGGCATCGTGCGCGGCCGCACGGTGAACAGCACCCGGGGCCGCCGCGCCGAGGCCCAGAAGGGCCAGAAGCAGCCGAAGGACCAGAAGGAGCGGAAGTCCGGCGCGAAGCCCGGCGGCCGGTCCGGGAAGCCCGGTGCCGGTTCGCGCACGGCGGGCAAGCCCGCGGCCCGGAAGCCCGGCGGCGCCGGAGGCTCCGGCCGCGGCCGGACCGGCGGGAAGCCCCGCAAGCGCTCCTGAGGCCTATCGGCCCGTGGGCCCGCACCGGCGGCCGCCCCGTCCGTACGGCGGACGCGGCCCGCTCCCGCGGGCGGGTGCTCGGCATACTGACCCCTCCTGATCATCGAGATCACGCAGGAGGAGCTTTGGCCGCCAGTTTCAGGACCGTCGTCGAGGTGGGACCCGATCATCTCGCGCAGGCCCGGTCCATCGACCGGGTGTTCCAGGAGGCGATCGCCCCGGCGACCGTCAACTTCGACTTCGAGGCGATACGGGAGGCCGCGGCGGCCGTCCCGGACAGCACCGTGGTGAAGATGGTGCGGGGCTGGGGGCTCCAGGAGTACGCCCCCGTGCTCGTCATGGTCCTCTCCCTCAAGGAGGCCGTCCGGCAGGCGCTTCCGCCGGAGTGCGCGGAGGCCGGGTTCTGGGCCACCGTCGAGCGGGAGCTCGTCCAGGCCTTCACCGGCCTCGCCGCGCAGGAGGGGCAGCCCGGTCTCTCCTTCTACGAGGAGTCGGGGGAGCGGACCCGGTTCTACCGGGACCTGTTCTTCGCCCTGCAGGACGAGGAGACCGGGGAGCACATGTACGCCCTGGCCTTCTGCGTCGACGTGACCGTCGAGCTGCCGAAGGCGCGGGCCGTCGCCCTGGAGCTGACGGACATCGTGCCGTTCGCGGTCCGGCTCAACGCGATCGTGGTCCGCCAGGCCCTGGACCTCGTGGCCTGACGTCCCACGTCGTGGTGGATCGCCGGCCCGCCGTCCCGGGCCGGACCCTCGGAGTCTTCAGAGTCACGGGCCGCCACTCCGCCAGGCTGCCGCTCCTTGCGGCCGCCGCTCCTCCGCTCCTCCGGAACGTCAGCCCTTCAGGCGCAGGCGACCGCCCCGCGCCGCCGCGAGCAGCTCCGGCACCGTGGCGAGTTTGACCCGCGGGCGACCCGCTTCCCGTCCCTTCGCCCGCTCGGTCCGGTCGATGGCCGCGAGACCCCGTGCGTCGACGAGACGGCGGCTGCGCCTGCGCGCCAGCCGGCGGAACTCCTGCGCCGTCCCCGTCGGCTTCGGCAGCGCGCCGGCGACCGCGTCCGCGAGCAGCGTCCCGACCGTCTCCTCCGCACAGGCCCGGTTGGCCCCGATGCCGCCGGTGGGCCCGCGCTTGATCCAGCCGACGACATAGCCGCCGGGCAGCCCGGTCACCCGCCCGGCCTCGTGCGGCACCGTGCCGGTCGCCTCGTCGAACGGCAGCCCCGCCAGCGGGACCCCCCGGTAGCCGATCGCCCGGACGAGGAGACCCGCCTCGATCTCCGTACCGGACGGCGATCCGTCCTCCGTGACCCGGACCGCGCGGACGGCGTCGCCGCCGACGGCCTCGACCGGGGCGGAGTGGAAGCGGAGCACGATCCGGCGCCGGCCCGGCGCCGGGGGCCGCGTCCAGTCCACCTTCTCCCGCGTCACGCCCCGCAGCAGCGCGGCCTTCTCCCCGTCCGCCGCCGCGTCCACGCCGGCGCCGGTGCGCGGGTCCCGGTCGTCGACGACCAGGTCCACGCCCGGGAGGTGCTTCAGGGCGAGCAGTTCGGGGCTCGTGTAGGCCGCGTCCTCGGGGCCCCGGCGGCCGAGCAGCACCACCTCGCGGACGGGGGTGCCGCGCAGGGCGGCGAGGGCGTGGTCGGCGATGTCCGTACCGGCGAGGGCGTCGGGGTCCGTGAGGAGGATCCGGGCGACGTCGAGGGCCACGTTGCCGTTGCCGACGACCACGACCCGCTCGGCGGTGAGCCGGACGGCGTCCGCGCCGGTCTCGGGATGCGCGTTGTACCAGGAGACGACGGAGGTCGCCGAGACGCTGCCCGGAAGGTCCTCGCCGGGGATGCCGAGCCGCCGGTCGGAGGGCGCGCCCACCGCGTAGACCACCGCGTCGTGGTGCGCGGCGAGTTCCTCGACGGTGACCTCCTTGCCGATCTCCACTCCGAGCCGCATCCGGACCCGCGGGTGGGTGTGGAAGCGGGCGAAGGTCTCCCCGGCCCCCTTGGTCGCCGGGTGGTCCGGTGCCACGCCGTACCGCAGGAGTCCGCCGGCCACGGGCAGGCGGTCGATCAGGGTGACCTCGGCGCCGGTGTGCAGGAGGAGGTCCTCTGCGGCGTACATGCCCGCGGGACCGGTGCCGACGACCGCGATCCGCAGCGGGGCGAAGTCGGCCGGCAGGGAGCGGGGGAACGTGGGCTCGCCCCAGGGGTGGAAGTTGGGCGAGGCGAGGGCCGGCGGGGGCGTCCGGTCCGCGTAGTAACGGGCGTTGACGGCCTCGTACTCCCGCAGTCGTCCGGTGAGCCGGTCGGCCGGGAAGATCGCGTCGACGGGGCAGGCGTCGGCGCAGGCTCCGCAGTCGATGCAGGCCTTGGGGTCGATGTACAGCATCTCCGTGGTGCCGAAGTCCGGCTCCTCGGGCGTCGGATGGATGCAGTTGACCGGACAGACGGCGACGCAGGTGGCGTCGTTGCAGCAGGTCTGGGTGATCGCGTAGGTCATGTCGTCGGCTCTGCTCTGCTCGGCTCGGAGGGGTCAGACGAGGTGGGCGCGCTGGTAGAAGAAGAGCGCGGGCCGGGTCAGCATCCCGACGTCGGCGAGAAACTCCATCAGTCCGGAGCAACTGGCGCGCAGCTGTGCCTTGTAGTGCTCGTTGGCGGCCGCCTCGCGGCGGGCCCGCTCCGGGTCGAGCCCGGCCCGCACGTACACCTCCGGGTTCACCAGGCTGGTGATGATGTAGTACGCGGCGATGGCGACCACGAGGGCCTGGAAGTGCCGGCGGGCCCTGCTCGCGTGGGCGAGGGCGCGGCGCGTCTCGTCCCGGGCGAACTTCATGTGCCGGGACTCCTCGACGACATGGATGTTGCTGATGGTGCGCACGAAGGGGACGACCCGCTCGTCGCGCATCCAGTCGCGCTGCATGACGTCGAGGACCTCCTCGGCGACGAGGATTCCGGCGTACGCGGCCTCGCCGAAGCCGACGGTCTTCATGAAGCGTCCGAGTTCGAGGACGGCCCGCCTGGGACGGTAGGCGGGCGCGCCGAGCTTCTGGGAGCCCCGGGCGAACATGATCGAGTGCCGGCACTCGTCGGCGATCTCGGTGAGGGCCCACTGGAACCGGGGGTCGGTGTGGTCCATGCGGTAGATGTCGCGGAGCACCATCTGCTGGAGGATCATCTCGAACCAGATGCCGGTGCTGGCGACGGACGCGGTCTCCTGCCGGGTCAGCTCCTTGCGCTGCGCCTCGGTCATCTCGTTCCAGTACGCCGTGCCGTAGAGGGAGTTCCACTCGGGGCTCTGGCCGTGGAAGTCCTTGTCGAGGGGCGTGTCCCAGTCGACCTCGACGGCGGGGTCGTACGACAGCTTCGCGGCCGACCGGAGCAGCCGCTCGGCCGTGGAGCTGTCGAACTGGCCCTCGTTCTCCGGGCGAACGGTGCTGTGTGCCATGGTGCGGCTCCTTGGATCGCGCGATCGGCGGCTCGGACACTTATTAGACGTCGCGTCTAGCAAGCTTGTTAGACGGAACGTATAGCAAGGCTCCCGGGCAGGCCTACCCCCCGGTACGGACTTTTTCCCGCGGGCACGCGAACGGGGCCGGAACCCCGTGGGTTCCGGCCCCGTCGAAGGGTCGTGCGCGGGTGTGACTACCGCGTCAGAAGGTCAGGTTCCAGGCGTCGATCTTGCCCGTGTCCTGGCTCGCGTTGTCGTTCACCCGGAGCTTCCAGACCCCGTTCGCGACCTCCGCCGAGGCGTTGACCGTGAACGTCTGGACGATGTTGTCCGTGCCGCTGCCGGTCCGGTTGTGGACCGTGTAGACGGTGCCGTCCGGAGCGACCAGGTCGACCTTCAGGTCGCCGATGTAGGTGTGCTTGACGTCCACGCCCACCTTCAGCGTGGCCGGCGCGTTGCCCGTCACACCGCTGACCGTGATCGGGCTCTCGACCGTCGCGTTGTCGGCGATCGTCACGTCGGTGAGGTTCTCGAAGTACGCGCCGGGCGGCGGGGTGCTGCCCCCGACGGCCTTCAGGGCGTCGACCGCGCCCTCACCGAAGAAGCCGTTCTTGGTCGTGGTGCCCTTGCAGCGGGTGTCCGAGGGGCACGCGCGGTCCGTCGCCTGGACGCCCAGCTGGTCCCGGATCTGCGCCGGGGTGAACGTCGGGTTGGTGCTCGCGATCAGCGCCGCGACACCCGCCACGTGCGGGGAGGCCATCGAGGTGCCGCTCATGTTGCCGTACTTGCCGCCCGGCAGCGTCGAGTACACCTGGGTGGAACCGTCGCCGCCCGGCGCGGCGATGTCGATCACGCCGTTGCCGAAGTTGGAGTACGAGGCCTTGGCGCCGCCGCTGGCCTGCGAGGCGACGGTCACGACGCCCGGAAGCTCCGTCGGGATGTCGATGCAGGCGTTGGTGATGGTGCGGGTGACCGGCGTCGAGTCGTTGGGGCTCTCGGAGTCGGTCGTCTTGTTCGCGAGGTCGTAGTTGGAGTTGCCGGCGGCGGCCACCTGGAGCGAACCCTTGCCCTCGGCGTACACCTGCGCCCGGCGGACGCCCTCGATGATGGCGGCCTGGTCCAGGTTGTCCGGGCAGTTGAACTGCCACGGGTCCGTGTAGTAGCTGTTGTTGGTGACCTTGAAGCCGTGGTCACCGGCCCACATGAAGCCGCAGATCGTGTTCTCCGCGAAGAACAGGCTGCTGGTCGGCTCCGCGATGCGGACGGAGGAGATCTTCACGCCCGGCGCGACGCCGATGACGCCCTTGCCGTTCTTGGCGGCCGCGATCGTGCCCGCGACGTGCGTGCCGTGGGTGCCGACGTCACGCCAGGCACCCGCGCGCGTGTCCGCCTTGCCGTAGGCGCAGGAGGCCGAGTCGGCGGCGTTGAAGTTGGGCGCGATGTCCTGGTGCTGGTCGTCGACGCCGGTGTCGAGGACACCGACCTTCACCGTCGCCGAACCGGTGGTGACCGCCCAGGCCTGCTCGGCCTTGATCTGCGTCATGTCCCAGCGGTTCGACTCCGTGAGCGTGGTCGCCGACTGCGCCGGGTTGGCCGGGAGCGCCGGGCTGTAGGCGTCGGCGGGGACGTCCGAGGTTCGGGTCGCCCCGACCTGCTGGACTCCTCCGACGGTGCGCATCGCCGAGGCGAACGAGGCGGACGTCGAGTGCGCCACGATCACGCCGATCGCGTCGTACGTGGCGAAGACCGAACCGCCGTTGCTCGTGACCGCTCCGCTGACCGCCGAGGTGCCGCCGGGGGCGGTGATCACCAGGTACGCGCGGGTGCCCGCGGCCCAGGCGGCCGGAGCCGCCGCCGGTGTCGTCGTGGTGGTGCTCTGCGTCGCCCCCGCCGAACGGGCCGCGACGGGCTCCGTGTCGGTCGGTGCTGCCTGGGCGAATCCCGCGGGAGCGGCGAGCGCCACGGTCGTACCGAGCGCCGCGGCGGCCATGGCCGACGTTCTCAACCGGCTGGATATGAGGGAAAACAATGCGTCCTCCGATGACCCGGTGGCGCGGGTGGCGCCCGCCGGGCCCTGTGATGTGTGGGGTGGACGCAAGATCCCAGAGTCGCGAGGCGGAAGGAAGCGTTCAGTCCGAGAAGCCCGTTCGCGTTACGCACTGTTGACCGATCGGGGCGATTTGCTGGACAGGTGTCCATGTATAGTGGACACCTGTCCAGGAAATCCGGGGCAGGTGAACGCGGAGGAGACGACGGTGGAGACGACGGCGAACGTGCTGGTGGGCCTGGTGGCCGCCCTGCACGCGTACATCCTGGTTCTGGAGATGTTCCTGTGGGAGAAGAAGCCGGGGCGCGGCCTCTCCGGCTTCGACGCCGACATGGCCCGCGCCACCGCGCCGCTCGCCGCGAACCAGGGTCTCTACAACGGCTTCCTCGCCGCCGGACTCGTCTGGGGTCTCATCGCCGACGACCCGACGGGCTTCCGGGTCCAGGTCTTCTTCCTCGCCTGCGTCGTCATCGCCGGTCTGTACGGCGGTGCCACCGCCAACCGCCGCATCCTGGTCGCCCAGGCACTCCCGGGAGCGCTCGCGCTCGGCGCCGTCCTGCTGAGCCGGTGACCCGGCAATGACCGCGACACCGGGAGACCCCCGGGCGGCCAGGACCCGGGCCAAGCTCCGCCGGGCCCTCTTCGACGAGTGCGCCGAGCACCCGCTGGCGGAGGTCACCATCGCCGCGCTCGTACGCCGGGCCGGCGTCGGCCGTGCCACCTTCTACGTCCACTACGCCGATCTGGAGGCGCTCGCCGTCGACGCCTGCGCCGACGTGGTCCGCGAGGCGGTGGACGCCCTGCACGCCTGGCGCGGCACTCCCGACCCGGCGTCCCCGCCGCCCGCGCTGCTCGACTTCCTCGCCGCACTCGCCCCGCACGCGGGCCTCTACCGCGCCCTGCTGAGACCGGGCGGCGGCGGACCGCTCGGTCTCGTGCTCCACGAGGACCTGCGGGCCCGCAGCCTCCACGAGCGCGGCCTGGCCGGTGCCCCCGAACCGGAACTCATCGCCTCGGCCGTGGCCGCGACCTTCGCCGGCGTGCTCGCCGACTGGCTGCACGGCCTCGTGGAGGGCGACTCCGACCGGATCGCCCACCAGGTCTGGCGCCTGCTCGTCACCCTGCACCGCACGCCGCTGGGCTGACCCGAGCGGGCGGGGGGAAGGCGCCGGCTCAGACGGGGTGGTGGCGCCCCCAGAGCCGGTTGACGACAGGGGACGTGACGCCGACCGCCGCCATGACCGCGGCGGCGACCCAGTACCGCGTCCCCTGCCCCAGGGTCAGCACCGTGATGATGCCGATCCCGGCACCGAAGCTCAGGCTCAGCGAGGGCCACCAGGCCGTGCGGCGCAGCAGCCCCGGCGCGGAGTAGATCGTCACGATGAACCCGGCGAACCAGGCGAACTCGTACCAGCCGCCGCCCTCGGGAAGCCCCCAGCTGGTCCCGCCCCTGGCACGGCCGTGTGATTCGAGCCCCAGATGGACCCCGCCCGCCACGCCCCAGCAGAACGCGCTCGCCCCCACCGAGCCGATCGCGGCCCGCCACCCCTCACTGATCATGCGCCGGATGCTACCGCCCGGTCTCGTTCAACTGTTCGGCTGTGGGGGCTACTTCAGGTACGGCCCCGCCGTGCCGATCCTGCCGGGGCCGTTCAGGACGTACACCCGCAGGTTGCCCTTGCCCGGTGCGCCGACCGTGAGCGTGCCGTTGGAGACGGTCCTCACGTCGCCGGTGACCGCGTCGGTGTACGTGCCGTTCGGGATGCCCGTGTACGTGGCGCCGCCCGAGACCGTGACCAGGGCGAAGCTGTCCGTACTCCCGCTGGTGTAGCGGCGCTTGAACGCCATGCCGCCCGAGATGCCCTCCGTGGAGTACTGGCCCGTCTGGAGCGCGGGGATCGCCCGGCGGATCTGGTTCAGCCGCTGCACGTGCTTCACCAGGGGCTGTTCGAGCGTCGTGGCGACCGCTCCGGACGCGGCGGAGACCTGGGAGAAGTCCGAGGCCGTGACCGATCCCGCGACATGGGCGCCGAAGTACGCGCGGCCGGTGGTGGCCAGCGGGCAGGAGGGACCGCAGTCGATCTTCCGCCCCTTCTGGAACTCGATCTCGGAGCCGTAGTACAGCGTCGGGATGCCGCGGAAGGTCCACATCAGGGACATGTTCTCGGCCCAGGCGTCGGTTCCGCCGGTGAAGCGCTCGCTCGACTTGTTGGGGCCGTAGTCGTGGCTGTCGACATAGACGACGTTGTAGGTGGCGTCGTTGTAACTGTCGTCCGAGTCCTTGCCGTTGTGGAAGGCGTTCGACGCGTCACCGAAGTTCATGTGCATGCGCATGTCGATGACGTTCATGCCCGAGAAGCGGCTGTGGTCGGGGGTGTGGTAGCTGTTCCCGTTGAGGAAGGCGTTGGTGGAGGTGGGCTGGCCGCCCGTGCCCTGCTGCTGCTCGTAGTCGTACATCTCCAGGGCGGCCTTCGTGTCGTCCGCGTCGTACTCCTTGCGCTCCTTCCAGGTGAAGAACTGTGCCGAGTGGTTCACCGAGCCGCGGTTCCACTTGTCGTTCACGAAGGCGGCGACCTCGCCGAAGACGAAGAAGTTCTTCGCTGCCTCGGCGCCGTGGCTCCGTGTCACCCGCTCCTGGACGGCGGGCAGGAAGCGTCGGTTCCAGGTGGTGCGCGGAATGTGCACGGCCGTGTCGACGCGGAAGCCGTCGACGCCCATGTCGATGTACTTGTCGTAGGCGCCGATCAGGTAGTTCTGGACGGCCGGGTTCTCGGTGTTCAGGTCGGCCAGGTCCTCGTGCAGCCAGCACGAACGGGAGTCCTCTCCCTCCCAGTTGCCGATCCAGCACTGGTGGAAGAGCGCCTTGGGGAACATCCCGGACGTCGGGCTCGGCCACTGGCAGTTGTAGAGGGTGTAGCCCTCGGCGCTCTTGCCGCCGGTGGGCCTGCCCCAGTCGAGACAGGTGTTGCCGGCCGGCTCGGCCGTCGACCACAGGTCACCGTTGTAGTACGACTTGCCGGTCTTCGCGTCGATCGTCAGGCCGTCGTACTCGAAACCGGGCTGCTTCTCGTCGTAGTACCAGCTCCACTGGCTGTCCCGCACGCCGTACACGGTGGGTGTGAACAGGCCCTTGGCGCCCCAGCGCGAGGAGTGGTTGTAGACGACGTCCTGGTAGATCTTCATGCCCTTGGCGTGGGCGGCGTCGATCAGGTCCTGGTAGGAGGCGCCGGCCGACTCCAGACGCGGGTCGACCTTGTAGAAGTCGTAGCCGTGGTACCCGTGGTAGTCGTAGTCGGACCGGTTGAGGACCACGGGGGTCACCCAGATCGCCGAGAAGCCGAGGCCCTTGACGTAGTCCAGCTTCTGGATGAGGCCCTTGAAGTCGCCCCGGAACATGGGGTCGTCGTTGGCGGCGTTGCCCGACTTGGTGTGCTGGCTCCCGCCGCGGTTGTTCGAGGGGTCGCCGTCGTTGAAGCGGGCCGTGAGGACGAAGTAGATGGGGTCCTTGCGCGGGTCGGTGCCGAGGGGCTTCCCGGTGGCGGGGCCGGCCGGCCTGTCCCCGGTGGTGGCCGTCGCGGGCGCCGACGCGGCGGAGACGTTGCCCGCCGCGTCCACGGCCTTCACCGTGTAGGTGTACGCGGTCCGTTCCGCGAGGCCCGTGTCGGAGAACACCGTGGAGCCGGCATCGGTGACGACCGTCCCGCCACTGCCGCCGACCCGCGTGACCTGATACTTCGTCACGCCCCTGTCATCGGTGGCGGCGTCCCAGGTGAGCAGGACCGAGACGCCGTCCGCGGCGGCGGTGACCTTCGCGGGGACGGTCGGGGCCCGGGTGTCGGGCACCTCTGCGGCGCACGGGTCGGCGGCGTTCGCCGTCACCGCGTTGTTCCGTACGGTGCTGACGCCCGTGCCGATCGTGTAGTCGGCGCCGCCGTTGTTGTCCCAGGTGCCGTTGCCGTTGTTGAAGGCGGCCTTGAGGGAGGCGGCCGTGCCGAGGTCGACCTCCCGCTTCCACCAGCCGGCGCAGGCGGACTGCATGCCGACGCCGGGGGCCGTGGTCCATGCGCCGCCGGCCGGCTGGTAGTGGATGTTGGCGGTCGACCAGCCCAGCGCCTCGGTCGAGTAGTACACGGTGGCCTTCGCTCCCGGCGTCGGGGTCGGCTCGGGCCCGGTTCCCGCGCAGGGGTCGGAGTGGGCGATCACCCCGTCCTTGACGGTGACGGCACCGGTGCCGAGGGCGTAGTTCCTGCCGCCGTTGTTGTCCCAGGTGCCGCTGCCGTCGTTGAAGGTCGCCTGGAGGCCTGCGGCCGTACCGAGGGTGACCGTCTTCTTCACCCAGTCCGTACAGACGGTCTCCATGGCCACCCCGGGGACCGTGGTCCAGGAGCCGCCGTCCGGGGCCCAATGGAGCTTGTAGGACGCCCAGTTCCTGGTCTTCGTCCAGTAGAAGACCGTGGCGGTGTTCTCGGCGGTGGCGGCGGCCGGGGCCGTGCGCGGGCCGGCGGTGGGGGAGGGCTCGCCGGACGGCGCGGCCAGCAGGCCGAGGACGCCGGCGGCCACCGCCAGGGCGGCCGAAGGTCTGAGGTGCGGGCGTCTGTGGGTGGGTGTCAGTCCGCGGGTGCGTGTCATCCGGATCTCCAGGCAGGACCGCGCGTCACCGGGCAGGGCTCTGCCCCGGACGGGAGCCGAAGCCCTCTGGAAACGCTGTCGGAAAGTTGCAGAAACGTCTTGCGTGGCCGGAACGTATCGCCGCCCCTCCCCGTCGTAAAGGGTTCTGACGAAGTCCGGAGGTGTGGAAGTGTGGAAGTGTGATCGCCTCTGCGGGTCACGCCCGTGACGAGGGAAGGTGATCGATGAAGCTGCCGGGCCCGCTGCACGCCTTCAACGAAGTGCTGGCCTTTCTCCTGGAGTTGGCGGCCCTGGCCGTCCTCGCGCGGTGGGGGTGGGAGAGCGCGGAGTCGATCGCTCCGCGCCTCCTGCTCGCTGTCGCGGCGCCCGCGGCGGCCGCCGTCCTGTGGGGGCTCTTCGCCGCCCCGAAGGCCCGGTTCCGGGTGCCGCCGGCGGGCGTTCTGGCCGTGAAGGCACTGGTGTTCGGTGCCGCCGCGGCAGCCCTCCTCGCGCTGGCGCGACCCGGCTGGGCGATCGCCTTCGCCGTTGTCGTCGTGGTCAACACGGCCCTCGCGACGCTGGATCGCCGGGGGCGCGCGGCGCCCTGACGGGGAGCCGCGGACGGTCCGTCAGGGGCATGGCCGGTTGACGGCCCGTCAGGAGTGGGACCGGGAGAGGCCCGTCGGGAGTGCGGCCGGGGCCGGCCCGTCAGGGACGCGGCCAGGGGCGTCCCTCCAGTCGCTCGATGTCCCTGTTGAAGCGTTCGAGGAAGGCCGCGAAGCGGACCACGTCCTCCGGTGACCAGTTCTCCATGACCCGGTCGAGCCCCTCGATGTTGGAGTTCCGGTCGGCTTCCAGGCGCCGCTCGCCCTCCTCCGTGATGCGGAACTTGCGGGCGATCCCGCCGTCGGGGTCGGGGATGCGCTCCACGACCCCGGCGCGCAGCATCGCCGCGGTCTGCCGGTTGAGCGTGGACGCGTCGAGCCCGAAGGCCTCGCTGAGCTGCCCGATGGACATCGGCCCGTGCATACGGATGCGGCTCAGCAGGACGTACGCGCTGCGGTCCAGATGGCCACCGGCGGCCCGGGAGCGGGGCGCGTACAGATGGGCGTGCCGACCGAGCAGCATGGTCTCGAACTCGACCAGGTGAAGGGGTTTGTCCTCGGGCTTGTCCATGAGGCCATTGTCCCTCGCCGTGATCGATTGTGCATCATGCACGTCTTGTGTATGACACCATTAATGTGCACTATGCATATGGAGTCATGGCGGACGACCGCCGTGGACGATCGAGGGAGAACACGTGGACGGCACCAAGCCCGACGCCCGACCCGGAGGCGTCGTCGGCGTCCTCGCGCTCGCGGGCATCGTGGCCGCACTCATGCAGACCCTGGTGGTGCCGCTCATCGGCGACCTCCCCAAGCTGCTCGACACCAGCGCGTCCAACGCCTCCTGGGTGATCACCGCGACCCTGCTCGCGGGCGCCGTCGCCACCCCGGTGGCCGGCCGGCTCGGCGACACCCTCGGCAAGCGACGGGTCCTCCTCGTCTCCGTGATCCCGCTTGTCCTCGGCTCGGTGGTCTGCGCACTCGCCTCCTCCGTGGTCCCGATGATCGTCGGGCGCGGACTCCAGGGCCTCGGCATGGGCGTCGTCCCGCTCGGCATCAGCCTGCTGCGCGACATCCTCCCGCCCGAGAGGCTGGGCGGCTCCATCGCCCTGATGAGCGCCTCCATGGGCGTCGGCGGCGCCCTCGGCCTGCCGTTCTCCGCGGCCGTCGCCGAGAACGCCAGCTGGCGCGTCCTCTTCTGGGTCGCCGCCGCACTGAGCGTCGTGGTCGGCATCCTGATCTGGCGGGTCGTCCCCGCGGGCCGCCGCGCCGCCGCACCCGGCCGCTTCGACGTGCCGGGAGCGCTCGGCCTCGGCGTGGGGCTCGTCGCCCTGCTGCTCGCCGTCTCCAAGGGTGCGACCTGGGGCTGGTCCAGCGGCACCACGCTCGGACTCCTCGCCGTCGCCGTGGTCGTCCTGCTCGCCTGGGGCCGGTGGGAACTGCGTACCCGTGACCCCCTCGTCGACCTGCGGGTCACCGCCCGCCCGGTCGTCCTGATGACCAACCTGGCGTCGGTCCTCGTCGGATTCGCGATGTACGCGCAGTCCCTGGTCGTTCCGCAGCTCTTCCAGTTGCCCGAGGCGACCGGTTACGGTCTGGGCCAGTCGATGATGGCCATGGGCCTCTGGATGGCCCCTGCGGGCCTGATGATGATGGTCCTCGCACCCCTCGGCGCCAAGCTCTCCGCCGCCCGCGGCCCCAAGGTCACGCTCTCCGTCGGCGCGCTCGTCATCGCCGCCGGATACGGATCCTCACTCGCCCTGATGGGCACCACCGTCGGCCTGCTCGTCGTGACCCTCATCTGCAACACGGGTGTGGGACTCGCCTACGGGGCCATGCCGGCGCTCATCATGGGCGCCGTCCCGCAGGAGGAGACCGCCTCAGCCAACAGCTTCAACACCCTGATGCGGTCCATCGGCACCTCCGTCTCCGCCGCCGTCATCGGTGTCGTCCTCGCCCAGATGACCACCACCCTGGGCGGCCACGCGCTGCCCTCCGAGGACGGCTTCCGCGTCGCCATGCTCATCGGGTGCGGCGTCGGCCTGGTGGCCGCGGTCGTCGCCGCGCTCATCCCGAGCAGGCACGCCGCCGCACCGGCCGGCGACCCGGCGGGTACGGAACCGGGGACGGCACCGCGCGCCGCCACCGAGGCCGCCGCCTGACCCACCCGGCCGAGCGGCGGGCGGTACGGACTCGGGCAGGCCGCCCGGATCCGTACCGCCGCCCCGTACCGCCCGGACCCGTACCGCCGGCCCGTACCGCCGCCCCGTACCGCCCGGACCCGTGCCGCCGGCCCGTCCCGGCGGACCACCGGTCACCCCTTCTCGTCCCCCGCCGCCTCCAGTCCGAACAACGCGCCCTCCGGGTCGCGGACCACCACCACCCGCCGCCCGTCGGGCTCCTCCGGACCGCGTACCCCGCCCCAGTCCCCGCCGGGCACGACGGTCCCGCCGTAGGCCACCACGGCCACCGCGGCCGCCTCAGGATCCGGCACCCGGAACCGCACCAGCCAGCGCGGCCGCAGCTGCGGCCGCGGCGAGCCGGACTCCACCGGCCCGCTGTTCAGCCGGGCCACCGCCTCGCCGTCCCGGCGCAGCACCACCTTGTCCTGCTCGTACGAGACCTCGAAACCTGCGGGTGCCTCGTCCGCCCAGCGCAGCACCTCCCCGTAGAACACCGCCGCCTCGAAGGCGTCCCGGGTGTGCAGCTCCAGCCAGGCCGGCGCCGAGCGCATGCCCAGGTGCAGACGGTTCTCCGTCCGCCCCTCCCAGACGCCGAACGCCGCACCCTCGCGGTCCGCGGCGAGCGCCGCCCGACCGTGCGGCGGATAGCCGACCGGCCCCACGCCGACCGTGCCGCCGCGCTCCCGGATCCGCGCCACCGCCTCGTCCACGTCGTCCACCGTGAAGAACGCCGTCCAGGCCACCCGGACGGACAGCCGGGCCGCCACCGCGGCGATCACCGCCACCGGCTGGTCGTCGAGCCTGCCGACCGCGTACTCCCGGTCCCCGCCGTCGTCCCGCCGGAACGTCCAGCCCAGCACGGCACCGTAGAAGCGCTCCGCCGCGTCGAGATCCCGCGCGGTCAGACTCAGCCAGCACGGCGCTCCCACCACCTCTCCGGTCGTCGGCCCCGACACCGGCACCACCTCCTGTTCCGTCCTGCTCGCCGAGTGCGTCGTGCGCCCCTTCCCCGGTCCACTGCCCCGCATGCGCGCACTCACCCGAGTGCCGCCGAACACCACACGCCCGGGTGCGACGGCGCGGACGGCGGGGCATACCGTCAGGTCATGAGCAGCCCGCAGCCCTCACTCCGTGACACCCCCGGCAACGGAGCGGCCCCGTCCGCCCCGCCGCTCCTGCTGCGGCCCTGGACGCACGAGGACGCCGAGCCGCTCGTACGCCATCACCGGGACCCACAGCTGCGCGCCTGGCTCGCCACCCACCTGGACACCACCCGGCAGGCGCGCGCGTGGGTGGACACCCAGAACGCGGGCTGGGCCGCCGGGACGCGGGCGGCCTTCGCGATCGTCGAGGACACGGCCCTCGGCGGCGCGGCGCCGCTCGGCCACATCGCCGTCACCGGTGAGGGAACGGCGTCCGTACGCGTCGGCTACTGGACCGCGCCGGGGGCACGCGGGCGCGGGATCGCCTCCCGGGCACTCACCCGCGTCGCCCGCTGGGTCGCGGACGAGGACGGCCCCTTCGCCGGGCGCACCCCGGAACTCGTGCACACCGTCGGCAACGAGGGCTCCTGCCGCACCGCCCTCGCCTGCGGCTTGCCCCTCACCGCAACGCTTCCCGCCGCGCCGCCCGCCCGGCCGCGCGCCCAGCACCTCCACACGGCGGCCGTCCTCCGGACCCCGCCCGGGGCTCAGCGCGCCGCGCGGGCCGCGTAGGCGCGTACGTCCGCGTCGGGGTCGCCCGACGCCCCGGCGAGTGCCGTACGGGCCTCGGGGTCGGCCCGGTGGACGAGGAGCGAGAGGACGGCGGCCTTCCGGACGTCCGCGTTCGCGTCGGCGAGGGCCTTCGCGAGCGCGGGGACGGCCGGGCCGGCGGGGGCGGCCCGCAGCGCGGTCGCGGCGCCCGAGCGGACCTGCCAGGCCGGATCGCCGAGGGCGGCTTCGGCACGCGCGGCGTGGTCGGCCGGGCAGCCGGTTCCGGCCAGGGCGGCGAGCGCCGCGCCCCGGACCAGCGGGTCGGGGTCGTCGAGCAGCGGCCCGAGCGGCTCCGGAGCCGGATTCCGCACGGCTGCCAGACCCCGGGCCACCGCGACCCGTACCTCACGGGCCGGATCGGCGCCGGCCACCGTCAGCTCCGCGACGGCGTCCACCGAGACCAGGGCCCGGACCGCCTGGACGCGTACCTCGACGGTCGCGTCGGCGAGCGCCCCGCCGTACAGCCCGGCGTCCCCGAGCCGCAGGGCCCGCAGCACCTCCAGCGCGGCGGACCGCACGGCCGCGTCGGGCACGGCGAGGGCCTCCCGCAGCCCGGCGCCGAGTTCCGGCTCGGCGGGCAGCACCTCGACCAGCTCGCGCAGGGCGGCCGATGCGGCGGCCCGGACGAGCGGCGCGTCGTCCCGCAGCCGGGCGGCGAGCACGGGACCGGTACCGGCCGGCGCGGTCTCACCGAGAGCGGTCACGGCGGCGGCCCGTACGGCCGGATCCGGGTCGTCCAGGTAGGGGGCGAGCGCGTCGAGATCGGGGGACTCCTCGACGAGGGAGAGGAGTCGAAGCAGCCGGGGATGGGGCGAGGCGACCGCCGGGGCCTCCACCGGGGCCGGGGCGTCCGTGCGCGGACGCGCCGCCGGAGCCGTGTCACGGGGGCCGGCCGTGGCGACGGGCACCAGCTCCACCTCGCCGAGGTGCCGCTCGGGACCGCCCGTCGGCGCGAACTCGGGCACCGGCACGAGGTACGGCTCCACCGGGCGTGCCGTGAACTCCATGGCCCCCGAGGGGGACTTGCGCAGGTCGAGGTGGTGCAGCCAGCCGACGTCGTCCCGCCGAGGGTGGTCGAGCCGCTCGTGGTAGAGACCCCAGCGCGACTCCGTGCGGGCGAGCGAGGCCCGCGCGGCCATCTCGGCGCAGTCCCGGATGAACGACACCTCGGCGCACCGCATGAGTTCATGGGCCGTACGCGCCCCCATCCCGGCGATCTCCTCCGACATCCGGTCGAACGCCTCGACGGCCAGGGAGAGTTTCGCGCCCGTCTTCGGCGGCGCCACGTAGTCGTTGACGAAGCGCCGCAGCTTGTACTCGACCTGCGGCTGCGGCGGACCGTCCGGATGGCGCAGCGGCCGGTAGACGAGCTCGTGGGCGGCCGCGAGCTGCCCGTGGTCCAACTCGCCCTCGTACGCCGTGAACCGGGAGGCGTCCTCGCCCGCCAGGTCTCCGAAGACGAACGCGCCGATCATGTAGTTGTGCGGTACGGAGGCCAGGTCGCCGGCCGCGTACAGGCGCGGCACGGTCGTCCGGGCGTGGGCGTCCACCCGTACCCCCGAGGCCGAATGGCCGCCGCACAGCCCGATCTCGGAGATGTGCATCTCGATGTCATGGGTCCGGTAGTCGTGCCCGCGGCCCTCGTGGAAGGTGCCGCGGGTGGGCCGCTCCGTGGTGTGCAGGATCGACTCGACGGCGCCGATGGTCTCCTCGGGGAGATGGCTCAGCTTCAGGTACACCGGGGCCCGGTCCGAGGAGAGTTCGGCAGCGAACTCGGCCATCATCTGCCCCGACCAGTAGTCGGACTCCACGAACCGCTCGCCGTGCCGGTTCACCTGGTAGCCGCCGAAGGGATTGGCGACATAGGCGCAGGCGGGGCCGTTGTAGTCCTTGATCAGGGGGTTGATCTGGAAGCACTCGATCCCGGTGAGCGCCGCACCCGCGTGGTACGCCATGGCGTATCCGTCACCGGCGTTCGTCGGGTTCTCGTACGTGCCGTACAGGTAGCCGGAGGCGGGCAGGCCGAGGCGGCCGCAGGGGCCGGTGGCGAGGATCACGGCCCCGGCCCGGACGACGACGAACTCGCCCGTGCGGGTGTTGAACCCGGCCGCGCCGACCGCCCGGCCGTCCTCGGGGTGGGTGAGGACACGGACCGGCATGACCCTGTTCTCGATGCGGATGCGCTCCCGCATCTCGCGTCGCCGCAACTGCCGGTAGAGGACCTTCTTGACGTCCTTGCCCTCCGGCATCGGCAGCACGTACGAACCGGACCGGTGCACCTGCCGGACCGCGTACTCGCCGTGCTCGTCCTTCTCGAACTTCACCCCGTACGACTCGAGGCGCTGGACCATGCCGAAGCCCCGGGTCGCCGTCTGCCGGACCGTCGACTGGTCCACCAGACCGTCGTTGGCGCGGGTGATCTCGGCGACGTAGTCGTCGGGCTCGGCCCGGCCCGGCACGACCGCGTTGTTGACGCCGTCCATGCCCATGGCGAGGGCGCCGGAGTGCCGGACGTGCGCCTTCTCCAGGAGCAGGACGTTCGCCCCGCGCTCGGCGGCGGTCAGCGCGGCCATCGTGCCGGCGGTGCCGCCGCCGATGACGAGCACGTCGCAGGACAGCTCGGTCGCGTCGGCGAGATCGGGCACGGTCAAAGGGATGGCGGGGCTTTCCATGGGGCGCCTTTCGAGGATTCGGGGGTGCGCGGGGTCGCGGCTTCGGGGGCGCGCGTCAGAGCGAGTCGAGGACGCGGCGGCGCAGCGCGGCCGTGTCCGGCGCCCGCCGGGCGTCCCGGGCGCGCGGGTGCGGCACGTCCAGGACGTCGCCGCTCGCGAACAGGGCGACCCGGTCGCCGAGATGGATCGCCTCGTCGACGTCATGGGTGACGAAGACGACGGTCGCGCCCGTGCCGCGCAGGATCTCCACCAGGAGGTCCTGCATCCCGGCGCGGGTGTGGGCGTCGAGCGCGCCGAACGGCTCGTCCATCAGGACGGCCCGGGGGCGGGCCGCGAGGGCGCGGGCCAGCTGGACGCGCTGCCGCTGCCCGCCGGACAGCTGGTGCGGGAGCTTGCGCGCGTGCCCGCCGAGCCCGACCCGCTCCAGCCACTCCTCGGCCGAGCGGCGCCGCTCGGCGCGGGGCACCCGCCGGATGGCGAGGGGCAGTTCGACATTGGCGCGGGCCGAACGCCAGGGCAGCAGCGCGTCGTGCTGGAAGACCAGGGCCCGGTCGGCGCCCGGCCGGCGGATCGGCTCCCCGTCCTGGGTGACCCGCCCCTCCAGCGGAGGCAGCAGACCCGCGAGCGTGCGCAGGAGGGTGGTCTTGCCGCAGCCCGACGGGCCGACCACGGTCAGCAGCTCGCCGGGGGCGATCCGCAGGTCCACGGGCCCGGGCACGGCCACCCCGTCGGGGTGGCCGAGACGGACGCCGTGCAGGGCGAGTTCCGCACCGGCGGAGGCCGCCGGCGCCGTCGGCGCGGACGGCTCGGCGGACACGGCGGACGGGCTCACGGTGCTCATGGAACCGGCTCCTTCTCGGGGCGGCGGACGGCGGAGGGGGAGGAGGGATCGGAAGCGGCGGGCGTGGTCGCGGCGCGGTCGGTGCCGCCCGCCGGAACCCGGGCGGCCGGGCGCGGCAGCCACGCCGTGACCCGGCGGCCCAGGGTCTCCACCGCGGTGGAGGTGAGCCAGCCCAGGGCGCCGATGGTGGCCATGCCGACGAACACACCGGGGTAGTCGACGACCGTGTAGTCCTGCCAGGTGCGGTAGCCCACCCCGTACTCGCCGGAGATCATCTCCGCCGAGATCACACAGATCCACGAGACGCCGATGCCCACCGACAGACCGCCGAAGATCCCCGGCAGGGCACCCGGCAGCACCACCGAGAACAGCACCCGCGCCCTGCTCCCGCCGAGGGTGAGCACCGCCTCCTCCCACACCGGGTTCAGAGCCCGCACGGCGTGCCGGGTCGACACGAGGACGGGGAAGAGGGCCGCGGCGCAGGTGATGAAGACGATGCCCTGCTCGTTGGTGGGGAGCAGCAGGATGGCGACCGGCACCAGGGCGATGGCCGGGATCGGCCGTACCACCTCGACCAGCGGCCCCAGGATGTCGGCGGCCCACCGGGACCGGGCGACGGCCGTCCCGGCCGCCACCCCGAGGACCGCGGCGAGGAGGAAGCCGACCGCGATCCTGCGCAGGCTGTGGCCGAGATCCTGCCAGTACGCCTCGGTGCCGATCCGGTCCCCGAGGGCGGAGGCGACCTCGACGACCGTGGGGAACTGCTCGAACCGCAGCCACAGGTCGACGTCGTACGAGGTCAGCACCTGCCACAGCCCGAGGGCCGCGAGCGGGGAGGCCACCCGGACCAGCCGGCGACCGGCGCTCGTGGCGCCTGTCCGGCGGCTTCCCGTGCTCATGACGCGAGCCTCACGGCGTCCGCGTACGGGACGATGCGCGCGCCCGCGTGCCCGGAGACGTACCGCTCGGCGCCCGAGCGGGTGACGAAGGCCCGCCAGGCGGTGCCGTCCGCGACCCACACCGCCCGGTCCGCGAACCACAGCGTCCCCGTCACCGCGTCCGGCACGTAGGCCGCCCGCACGGAAGCGCCCTTGACGGCCTTGAGGAGTGCGGCGGGGCTGTCGAAGGCACGTATCGTGCGCTGTCCCTCGAGCCACAGCTCGGACTTCGGCCCGGTCGCCTTCGGGTACGCGAGGTCGGGCACCGCCCGGCGCAGCGGCGCCGGGTCGACGAACGCGTCCACGTCGACGTCCTTCACCAGACCGGCCTCCCGGAGGACCGGAACGTCCTCCTTGAGCGCGGCGATCAGCTCCGGGCGGAGCGCCGGGTCGAAGGTCGCGATGCCCTGGGCGCCGTTGTAGAGGTAGACCACCTCGGCGGGCAGCCCGGTCTCCTCGGCGACCGTCTCGGCGGCGGCCACCGGCTGCTTCCGCAGATGATCCGTGGCGCGGTTCTGCGCCCGCAGGAACGCGTCGAGGACGGCGGGTCGCCGCTGGGCGAACTCCTCGCGGACGGTGACCCCGTGGAAGGTCGGCAGGTTCAGCTCGGCGCCGTCGTACAGCGCCGTCGCCTTGCCCTGGAAGGCCAGCAGACCCGGCCAGGCGACGAACTGGGACAGGGCGTCGACGCTTCCGGCCGCCAGGGCCGAAGCCCCCACGCTCGGCTGCTGGTTGAGCTTGCGGACGTCCTTGGCGGGGTCGACCCCGGCTCGCCGCAGCGCCCGTACGAGCGTGCCGTCGGCGGCCGAACCGACACTGGTGGACACCTTGCGGCCCTTCAGGTCCGCGAGCGACCCGAGCGACGAACCCGGGGCGGTGACCACGGTGTTGAGGCCGCCACGGAGGTTGTAGCCGGTGACCGCGACGAGCCGCGTCGGCTCCTTGAGCTGCTTCCCGCGTGCCGCGTTGATCAGCAGCGGGAAATCGCCCATCGAACCGATGTCGATCTTCCCCGCGGTCATCTGTGCGGTGATCGGCGCCCCGGTCGCGTAGTCCTGCCAGACCACCCGGTACGTGAGGCCGTCCTTCCGGCCCCGGTTCGCGAGCTCCTCCTCGAAGTAGCCGAGGGAACGCAGCAACGTACCCGCGGTGACGGTGTTGATGGTCTTCGACTGGTAGCCGACGGTCACCGTGACCGTCTTCCCGTCGGACGAGCCTCCGGCCTCGGCCCCGCCGCAGGCGGTGGCGAGGGGCAGGAGAAGGGCGAGGGGGAGGGCGAGCCGGCCGGCTCCCCGCCGGCGGAGCAGAGGAAGTCTTCCTCGGGACATGGGTGTTCGGCCTTTCACCGGAGCAGATAGGGCATGTTGACGGTGACCGCGCCGGTGGGGCAGCGGGCGGCGCAGGGGCCGCAGTACCAGCACTCGTCCACGTGCATGTACGCCTTGCCGTCCTCCTCGCGGATCGCGAGCGAGTCCAGCGGACACATGTCGACGCAGAGCGTGCATCCGTCGATGCACTTCGACTCGTCGATGGTCACGGGCACGTCGGCGCGCTGGGGGACCAGAGGCATGGCTGTCTCCAGGAAAGGGGTCGGCGGGAAGAGGAGGAGCGGGAGAGGCCGAAGCGGCCGGGGAGGCGGGGCGGTCAGAGCGAGCGGCGCAGGATGCCGCCCATGGTGATGCGGTCGCCGCGGAACCGGATGAACTCCAGGTCCACCGGCCGTCCGTCGGGCAGACACGTCAGCCGCTCCAGCATCAGGACGGCCGCCCCGCGCGGGGCCTGGAGCACGGCGGCGGAGTGCGCGTCGGCGTTGACGGCCTCCAGGGTGATCTCCGCGTGCCCGAGCGGGCCGCCGGTCAGCTGCTCCAAGAGCCGGAACACATCAGTGTTCTCCAGGTCGCAGCCGAGGAGTTCGCCGCCGACGTCCATCGGGAGGTACGACAGGTCGAGGGAGAGCGGCAGCCCGTTGAGCCGGCGCAGCCGCTCGATGCAGAGCACGTCGGTGTGCTCCGGCAGCCCGAGGCGGTGGGCCACCGGCCCCGGCGCGCCGACCGGCCCCATCGTCCGGACCTCGTTGGTGACCTGCCCGTGCTCGCGCAGGGTCTCGGCGAGCCCCTGGAGCCGGTCCAGGCCGTGCGGGTACTTCTCGCACACCACCACCGTGCCGACCCCCGGCTGCCGTTCGACGATCTGCTCGCCGCGCAGCAGGTCGAGCGCCTGCCGGACGGTGTTCCGGCTGGCCCGGTAGTCGGCCGCGATCACGTCCTCCAACGGCAGGATCCCGCCCGGGAAGCCACCCGCCAGGATCTGATGGCGCAGCAGGTCGGCGAGCTGCCGCGCCCGGTCCGCACGCAGCCGCAGACGGCGGGCGGCGGCGACCGGACGGGCGGCGGAAGCGGGTTCGGCGGGCATGGCAAGGAACGTAGCGGCGGGCCGCGCCGGATGGTGTTGCGGCAGTATTGCGCCACCTGACATCCCGTACGCACCCTTCTGACCTGCGGAGATTCAAGGCGGGGGCGGACATCCGCCACCCCGCTGCCCATCACGTGGACGCCCGGCCGCCCACCATGCGGGAAGGTCAGCGGGCCCCGGCCTCCACCTGGACGTGCAGGGCGACGGAGAGATGGTGATGGAGTGCGCCGAGCACCGGCTCGCCCGGGGCGAACAGACCGGTCGCGAGCTTCCAGTACCGGGTGATCACGGGCCCGTCGCTGCGGGCGAGCAGCGGGAGCAGCCCGCGCCGGAAGCCCGGGGAGTCCACCGTCCCCCGGGCGTGGGCGTACGCGGCGACGAAACAGTCCAGCGCGGCACCCTCCGTCAGGGCGCGCCCGGCCGCCAGCTCCGCCGACGCCAGGGTGTACGCCTCCGCCAGCCCGTCGTACAGCACGGCCGGCCGGTACTCCCCGGCCGGCAGCGGCGGCGCCGGCCGCGACCCGGGCAGGTGGACACGCGGATCGGACACCAGCGCGTGCAGCCGGGCGAAGTCGAGGACCTGCCCGGGGCCCGGCTCCTCCGGAAGCCTCGGCACCACCGAGTCGAGCACCGTGGACACCACCCGAGCCGGCAGTCGTGCGGGCAGGATCCGACGCCAGAACCGGGCCAGGGCCGCCGTGTCGGGCGGCACGGACACCGCACCGATCAGCCGCAGCCGCTCGGCCCGCTCCCCGGGCGGGCAGTCCCGCAGCAGCCGCAGCGAGGCCTCGCGCCAGCGCAGCGCGGCCAGTCGGGACCCCAGCTCCCGCAACTGCCCCGAGACGACCTCCTCCAGGGCCTCGTCCTGCGCGAGGACCCGCTCGACCTCCGGGAGTGGCAGATCGAGGCCGCGCAGGGACCGGATCAGCAGGAGCCGGTCGAGCGCCCCCGCCCCGTACCGACGATGCCCACCGGAGCTGCGCCCGGACTCGGGCAGCAGGCCCCGGTCGGAGTAGTACCGCACGGTCTTCACGCTGACACCGGCCCGCCGGGCGAGCTCGCCGATGCTCCACAGTCCCTCGGACACCCCGCAGTACGCCTTCCTCGTGGGCCTCAGTAGGTACCCTTCCAAATGGTCAGCTTCAGTGTGATGTACGGCCCTTCCCGGGAGCCCTCCACGTACTCGGCGAGGGCCACGAGCCCGGTCGACGAGATGACGCAGAACCGGGATCCCTTGCCCATGCCGTAGGTTTCCACCGCGTCCTGGAAGCGGGTCACGGAACTGCACGTCGCGTAGGTGCCGCTCTCCTGCCGCTTGAGGGGCACGAACTGGGCGCCCTGGTCGGAGCGGAACTCGCCCGCGTACTCGTAGATCTCCTTGTCCGCGTCTCTGCTGACGGGCCGGATCGGGTCGTCGTCCAGATCGAATCCGTAGTCGTCGGCAAGCTCGACGGACAGGGTCCTGAAGACGTCCGAGGGACGTCCGGCGGAAGCCGACGGGGTCGATGCGGGCGTGGCCGTGGGCGTGGGGGGCGGCGTCCCGGACGGGGGTGGGGTGGTCGTCGGCGCGTCCGTCGTGGTGGAGGGCGCCGCGACGGCGGGGGGCACCCTCGTGTTCGCGGTGGGGGAGTTGAGCAGGATGGGAAGCCCGAAGAATCCGAGGACGAGACCCGCGAGGCCGGTGAACGCCGAGATCCACGCCGGCACGTCTCTGAACCGCCCTTCCCGGCGCTCGCGGCGGTCCCCGGGACTCGTCGGGTCCGACGTGGATGAAGGTGCCGGTGGTGTGGGAGTGGTCATGACTTTCCCCCTGAGTCAGCCAATCGGGTCTGGAGCGTGCCGCAGTCTGACCGTTCCGAATCCCTTTGATGGCCTGTTCGCGCGAGGTTGACCGAATCCCGGCTGTCGGTGGCCGTCGATCACCTGCGGCTGCCGCCTCGGGCCCGCGGCTCCTTGAATCTCCCCCTGGGGGAGTTCCTAGCGTGACGGCGAGGCACCCCCGAGAAGCGCGAGGAGACGAACATGACCGTGTACGTGCTGGTGTCGGGCCCCTTCACCGGTGGCTGGCTCTGGGAGGAGACCGTGTCCAGGCTCCGGGCGGCGGGCTCGGAGGCGTACGCGGTGACCCTCCCGGGCATCGGCGACCGACGGGCGGACACCGGACCGGGCATCGACCTGGAGACGCACATCCAGGAGCTGGTGCGGCTGATCGACGGCATCCGGACGCCCCAGCTCGTGCTCGTCGGACACGGTTACGGGCTCCACCCGGTGCTCGGCGCCGCCGACCGGCGTCCCGAGCGCGTCGCCCGGATCGTCTCCCTCGACACGGGTCTGCCCGAGGACGGCGAGGCCGCCGCGCGCTCCGTGCCCGACCCCGGGGTACGGACACGCCTGGCGAACGGCGGTGGGAGCGACAGGGACGGGAGCGACGGGGCCCGGACGGACGGGGCCTGGCCCGGTGGGGCCGGGCCTGGTGGGGCCGGGGCCGACACGGGCCACGGGTGGCTCGCGCCGCCGGACCCTGGCGCCTGGTCCCGCTGGGGCAGCACCGAGGGCGTCCCGGCCGAGGCGCTCGAACGGCTCGGCCGCCTCGCCGCACCGCAACCGGTGCGCACGCTCACCCAGCCGCTCCGGCTGACCGGCGCGGCCGCCGCCCTGCCGGTCACCGGCGTGCTGTGCACCGCCAACGGCTCCAGTGTCGACCTGGTGCAGATGCTGGTGGACTCGGGGCCGCCCCGGTTCCGGGCGCTCGCCGACGACAGGATCCGTTTCATCGACCTCGGCACCGGTCACTGGCCGATGCTCTCGGCACCCGGGGAACTGGCCGAGGTGCTGGGCCGGGCGGCGGCCGGGGAGGGGCACCGGATGACCGCGTCCGAGCGGACGCACGAGCAGCCGACGCACCTGCTTCCCTTCCTCCTCGACGTACCCGAGGTGCCGCGCGAGCGGCGGGGACGGGTCGATCTCCACCTGCCCGGCGGGCCCGGCGCGCCGACCACGGGAGACCGGCGCCTTCCCGAGGCCGATCGGCCCCGGCCGGCCGTCGTCTTCGTCCACGGCGGCCCGGTCGCCCCCGACCAGTGGCCCACCCCGCGGGACACCCCGTTCCTGCTCGGGTACGCCCGCTACGCGGCGAGCCTCGGAGCGATCGGCGTGACCCTCGACCACCGGCTGCACGGACTCGCCGACTTCGCCCGCGCGGCCGATGACCTCGCCGAAGCCGTCGCGCTCGTCCGCGCCGACCCGCGCGTCGACGCGGACCGGATCGCGCTCTGGTTCTTCTCCGCGGGCGGGCTCCTCGCGGCGGACTGGCTGGCCGCGCCCCCGCCGTGGCTGCGCTGCCTGGCGGCGAGCTACCCCGCCCTGGCGCCGCTCCCCGGCTGGGGCGCCGTGGAGTCGCGCTTCCGGCCCGCCGACGCCGTGGGCACCGCGGACGGCCCGCCGATCGTCCTGACGCGGGCCGGACAGGAGCACCCGGCCTTCGCGGCGACGGTCGAGGAGTTCCTGACCGCCGCCCGGAGGAACGGTACGGACGTCGAGGTCGTCGACGTTCCGCACGGCCACCACAGCTTCGAACTCGTCGACCCCACGGACGAGTCGCGCGCGTGCGTGGAGCGAGCGATGCGCTCGGTGCTCGGGCACCTGCGGGACTGACCGGCGACCGGGCCGGGCGCCGCCCGGTCAGCGCGCGTACACGAGACGGCCGCCCACGTACGTGCGCTCCACCCGGGCCGCGGCGATCTCCTCCGGAGGCCCGGTCAGGAGGTCGCGGTCCAGGACCACGAGGTCGGCGAGGTTCCCGGGGCGCAGGCTGCCCGCGTCGTCGTGGCCGTTCGCATGGGCCGAGCCGGCGGTGTAGGCGGCGAGGGCCGTGGGCAGGTCGAGGCGCTGCTCCGGCAGGAAGACGCGGTCGTCGGTGGTGCCGGGCTCCCGGCGGTTGACGGCCACGTGGATGCCCGCGAGCGGGTCGGGGCTGCTCACCGGCCAGTCGCTGCCCGCGACGAGGGTGGCACCGGCCCGCACCAGATCGCCGAACGGGTACTGCCAGGAGGTGCGTTCGGGACCCAGGAACGGGATGGTGAGTTCGTCCATCTGCGGCTCGTGGGCCGCCCAGAGCGGCTGGATGTTGGCGAGCGCGCCGAGCGCGGCGAACCGGGGGAGGTCGTCCGGGTGGACGACCTGGAGATGGGCGAGGTGGTGGCGGTTGCCGCGGCGCCCGTTGGCGGCGACCGCGGCCTCCAGCGCGTCGAGGGCCTCGCGGACGGCCCGGTCGCCGAGGGCGTGGAAGTGGACCTGGAAGTCGAGGGCGTCGAGCTCCGCCACGTACCCGCGCAGCGCCCCGGGGTCGACGAAACTGAGTCCGCTGTTGGCGGTGGCGCAGCCGCAGCCGTCCAGGTACGGGGAGGTCATGGCGGCCGTGAAGTTCTCCGCGATCCCGTCCTGCATGATCTTCACCGAGGTCGCCCGGAACCGGCCGTGGCCCAACTTCTCGCGCAGTGCCACCAGTTCGGCGATCTGCTCGGACCCGCGCCGTCGGTCCCACCAGAGCGCCCCGGTGACCCGGGCGGTGAGCGAGCCGTCGCGGGCGGCGGTCGCGTAGGCGTCCGAGGGGTCGGCCCGGCCGCTGAACGCGCCCAGGAGCGCGTCCTGCCAGCCGGTGACGCCGAGCGAGTGCAGCAGCTCCTGGGCGCGCAGAAGCCCCGCGAGGCGGTCCGCCGGAGTGCTCGCCGGCACGAGGCGCGACACCAGCGCCGTGGCGCCCTCCTGGAGCATGCCGCTGGGCGTACCGTCCGGCTCGCGCTCGATGCGGCCGTCGGCGGGGTCCGGGGTGCCGGCGGTGATCCCGGCGAGTTCGAGGGCCTTCGTGTTCGCCCAGGCGCCGTGGTGGTCCCGGTTGGACAGCAGCACCGGCCGGTCCGGGACGACGGAGTCGAGCAGCTGGCGGGTGGGCAGTCCGCCCGTGAAGCTCTCCATCGACCAGCCGCCGCCGGTGATCCACGCGTGGTCCGGGTGAGCGTCGGCGTACACCCGGACGCGGTCGAGGTACTCCGGGATGCCGACCGTGCCCGTCAGATCGCACTCGGCCAGTTCCGAACCACCGAACACCGCGTGGACATGGGCGTCCTGGAACCCCGGGAGCAGCAGCTTCCCGGTCAGGTCGACGACCTCGGTCCGGGGGCCGACGAGTTCCCGCACCTCGTCGTGGCCGACGGCGACGATGCGGTCGCCCGCGACGGCGAGCGAGCTCGCCCGGGTGCGGGCCGGGTCGACCGTGAAGACGGGTCCGCCGGTGAAGACCAGATCGGCCGAGGTCATGGGGGTGCTCCTGGGGACGTGCGACGACGGGTGCCGACACCATGCAATCCGTACCGCCATATACACGTCAATGGTGTTGACATAAGGTGCGCGCATGGTCGAACGCGTGGTTCCCGAGGGCAGCCGGCGCCGCCGCCGCCCCACCAAGCAGGGCGCCGTCCTCTCGGAACGCCTCATCGTCGAGACCGCCCTGCGGCTGGTCGAGCAGCACGGCGCGGCGGCACTCTCCGTACGGAGACTCGGCGCGGCTCTGGGCGCCGACCCCACCGCCCTCTACCGCTACTTCCGCAACACGGACGCCCTGCTCCTCGCCCTCGCCGACGAGCTCATCGGCCGGGCGCAGGAGGGCTGGACGGCCACCGGCGACTGGCGCGCGGACCTCCGCGCGATAGGGCTCCGCCTCCATGCCCGCTATCAGGCCCATCCGCAGGCCGCGCTCCTCGCGGCGCACCGGACCACGGGGCGCACCCATGAGACCCGGGTGGTCGAGAGGATCCTCGGAGTGCTGCGTACGGCCGGCTTCCCGGATGACCTCGCGGTCCGGATCTATCACGCCTTCGTCGACCAGGCCCTCGCCTTCGCCGCCCAGGACGCGGCGGCACTCGCCCTGCCGCCCGCCGCGCGGGAGAAGGAGGCGGAGGTCTGGCACGCGGTGTACGGCAGGCTGCCGACCGGCACCCACCCGGGCATCGCGGCCGCGTACCCCCTGCTGGCCGCCGACATGCGCGACAGCGGCTACCCCTTCGCGCTGGAACTCCTCCTCGCCGGGGCGGCGACGCTGCCCCCCCGGGCGGGGGCCTCGTCCGCCGGCGAGTAGGACCGGCCGCGGGCCCGGCGAAAACAGTAGCCATGTACATAGTAGCCATGTACTGTATTCAGCGTGAGTACAGCAACCAACGGCGCCTCGGCGGGATTTCTCGTCTGGCGCCTGTCGATGAAGTGGCGCGTGGCCGTCGACCGGGCGGTCGCACCGCTGGACCTGACCCACGCCCAGTACGTGGTGATGGCGTCGCTGTACGGCATGTCGCGCTCCGGACTGCGGCCCAGCCAGCGCGCGCTCGCCGACCGGACGGGGATGGAGCCGTTGTACGTCTCCAAGCTCGCCCGCGCCCTGGAGGCGTCCGGACTCGTGGACCGCACCCGCGACCCCGACGACCCGCGCGCCATGCAGCTGTCGCTCACCGAGCAGGGGCTCGACGTCACGCGCCGGGCGATCACGGTCGTCCAGGACCTCCTGGACCAGCTGCTCGCGCCGCTCGGGGGCCGGACAGCCCCGCGCACGCGGGAGTTCACCCGCGAGCTGACGCTCCTGCTCGACGCCCCGCTCGATCCCCTTGATCCGCTCGATCCGCTCGATCCGCACACCGAGACCGACGAGGAGCCATCATGACCAGCACCACCGCACCCCGCGCCAACGGCCGGGTCCTGGCCCTGGCGCACCACGCGGCACGAGCCCGCCTCGAGGGCGTCCTGACCCGTCACGGCATCACGTTCCACCAGAGTGTCACCCTCCGGGCCGTCGTGGCCGCGGGGGAGACCATCGACCGCGACGAGCTCGTCGGCGACGTCACCGGCTCCCTGAAGACCGACGCCTCGGTGGTGTCCGGCGCGATCGAGGAGCTGACGGCCGCGAAGGCGCTGGAGGCGGACCCGTCGGAGTCGACGAGGGTACGACTCACGGACACCGGACGGGAGTTGTACGAGGTCACCTCGGCCGAATCCGCCGAGGTCTCCGCCCGGCTGTACGCCGGCATCACGGACGAGGACCTGCTGGTCACGGGCCGGGTGCTGACCCTGATCACGGAGCGCGCCAACGCCGAACTGGCCGCCGGGGTCTGAGACTCCGTACGTCCGCGGCCGCGTCCGCGGCCACGAGCGCGTCCGCGTGCGCGTCCACGGCCACTGCCACGGCGATGCTCGCGGTCACCTCCGCGGCCACGGGGTCCTTCAGGCAGCCGGACCCGGCGGTGAGGGCCGGTTCGCGGCCAGGGCTGCGCCGAGGCTCAGGGCGGGGCAGCCCAGTCGTGCCGTCAGCGTGCGTCGCTGCAGTTCCGTCAGCGGGGTCACGAACACCGCCGCGTCGGCACGGGCCTCCTCGCACGCCGCGACGACCTCGCGGACCTTGCCGGAACGCAGGAGGGTCCGCGGCGAGAACGGCAGGGCCATCTTCGCGGCCCCGCCGTCCGAGACGCCGCGCCTCTGGACGAACCGGCCGACGATCCGCGCGCCGCGCGCGGTCAGTTCCGCGGCGGCGGATTCCATGAGAGAGCCGAAGTTCCTCTCCTTCGCGGAGAAGTGACCGACGAGCACGACCCGAGCACCCTCGACCGGCCACGGGCTCGACGGCTGCGGCGACGGCCGGCCTGGAGCCGACCCCGTGGCGCGTCCGGTCGGACGCCGGTCGCGTCCTCGGTGCCCGTGCCGGTTCCGGTGCCGGTTCTCGTGCTGGCGCATGGCTCAGAGGGTAGGCGAGCGCCACCGGCGGCGACACGCCCTTTCACGCGCCCGGCGCGTGAGCAGGCCCGGGCAGGGTGACGTCCGCCATGGCAGCAGGGATCCGGTTCTGATCAACTCTCCACATGCGCCGCACTCGTCCCCACCGCCGCACCCGACTCGACGGCTTGACCCTCCCCGCCGTCGCCGGGCTTCTCCTGCTCACCGCCTGCGGAACCGAGCAGCGCGGGGCCGAGGCCACCGGCACCCCCTCACCACCCGCGTGCGGGCCCGGATCGGACCCCTCGGCGAGCGCCGCCGTACCCACGGCTTCGCTCGCGCCGGACCAGGACGGCGTCAGCGTTGTCGGGACCGGCGGAGGGGCAGGCCCCGGCGGCTCCGCCCGTCCCTGCGCGGTGTACTCCCTCACCAACCGGGAGGGCTGGCCCTTCACGTACGTCGTGACGGTCGGTTTCCTGTCGGAATCGGGCCAGGCGCTGAGCAACGTCGAGGACACCGTCGAGACCGTCGCCCCGGGCCGTACGGTCCGGCGTACCGTCACCGCGTCCGGCCTTCCCCCGGACGCCGTCGGCACGGCGACGGCGAAGGCGAGGATCGAGAAGGTGCGCGGCTTCCCGACGGCCGAGGCGCCCAGCGAGGGCGGGACCTGCCCGCCCGGTGGCGTGCGGGTGTACGCCGACGACGGCGACGCCGCGATGGGACTGCGGGTCGTCGGTCTCCACCTGGAGAACTGCGGGACCCGGCCGTACCGGCTCAACGGCTACCCCCGGATCGAGATCCGCGACGAGGGCCACGACCGCGTCGGAAGCGTGTCGATCGTCCAGGGCGGCGAAGCCATCGCCGGAGGCACCGGCGCGGACGGGCCGCCGCGGCCGGTCGAACTGCGACCGGGTGAGCGGGCCCACGCCGGACTCGTGTGGCGCAACACCGTCGAAGGGGGAGTCGACGGACCCGTGAACGCCCCCTACGCGCGCGTGTGGGCGAAGCCCGGCGCCGCCCCGGTGACCGTGACCCCCGAGCTCGACCTCGGCACGACGGGGAAGCTCGGTGTCGGCCCCTGGAAGAAGGACGAGGAGTAGGGAAGGGGCCGGAGGGGGAGGCGAGCCGGTCACGCAGACCCGCCGACCCCCCTTCCGCGGGTCACGGGTGGGAGAACACGCCCACCATCCGGGTGTCCGGGTTGCTGCTCATCCCGACGATCGCGCCCCCGTCGGCGCGGTTGGCACGCGCGTGCGTGCCCGCGTACCCGTCGTCGGTGAGGAAGATGCCCAGCGCCGCGATCCAGTCGTCGACTTCGCCGGTCGCGGGGTCGTACACCGGCTCCGGACGCGGTACGACCCGCTCCTGCGCGACGTAACCGCCCCGCTCGACGGCGACGCGCACCGCCTTGTCCCACTCCGCGTCCGTGCACTCCCACCCGACGAAGGTGTCCAGTCCGCCGTACCCGGCGCCCGGCTTGAGGATGAGGCGGTCCCGCCGCTCCCGGCAGAGGTCGACGAGGTCGGCGGGAACGGAGGCGTGGAGCGTACGGCTCCACGGCAGGACCCGGTCGACGAGGGCCAGCTCGGCGGCGTCGAACGAGCCGCGCCGACGCGGGTCGGTGAGCAGCGCGAGGGCGCTCTTGTGGGAGTAGAAGCCGCTCTCCAGCGAGGTGAACAGGATGGTCCGGCCGGACTGATGGGCACGGAAGAAAGGTTCCGCCACGTCGGGGCCCGCCGGGTCGTCGAGCAGTTGACTCGCCGCGAAGTTCCGCAGGACCAGGTCCAACGGGGTGCCGTTCAGGGTGAGTTTGCCGTCGGACCGGGTGCGTACCTCGTCGATCTCCCCGATCCGCACATCGATGCCCTGCTCGGCCATCGCCTCGACCGTGGCCCGCATCAGCCTTCCGTACGGGGCCACGCCGCCGCGCCCCTCGATCAGCCCGACCACCGGGTCCCCGCCTCCGGACACCGCCGGCGCGGCGCGGTCGCGCAGGACGGCGGCGGTCCGCGCGGCGATGTCCACGTGGTCGAGCCGGTGCACGCGCGCGAACTCCGCGAACGCGGGCACGCCCAGCAGACCCCGGTTGAACACCGCCATGTCCACACCGCCGACCTCGCTGCCGAGGTTGAACTCCAGGAGCCTGTACGCGGTGCCGTCGTGATAGGCGTCGGCGCGGCCGAACTTGACCGGGACGCCGGAGCCGCCCCGGCGGAGCAGCGCGGCGAGCGGCGGGTCGATCCCGACCTCCGCCGCGTACCGGTCGACGTCCCCGTCGAAGAGCCGCAGCGGCAGTGACACGAGCAGCTCGAAGAGCTCCTCCAGATCCCGCGCGAAGGCGGCCGTCTCCGGGGCGCGTACGAACCAGGGGCGGGGCAGCAGATGCGCGCGCCACGCCCCATCGAAGGCAGGCGGCAGCTCGGCCCGCGCCACGGCCTCGGCGAGCCCGCGGTTCCCGCCCAGGCACTCGTCCACGTATGTCCGGCTCAGATCGGTCATCTGCGTCGCTCGCTTCCCTGAAGGAATCGGGTACGTGATCGGAAAGGCGAGCAGACTACCGCGCGGCGCACGGCGGACCACGCACGGCGGACCACGCACGGCACCGCGCGGTGTGCGCTGCGCACGGCGTCCGCACCCGCCTCGTCCGCGTTAGCGGATCGTGAGCGAGACGTGAGTGACGGGAGGGAGAGTGGTGGCGGACCGGGGCGGGCCGTGGGGGCCTGCCCCGGTCCGCTCCCCGCACCGCGTCGAGCGGCCCTTCCCGCACCGCGTCGAGTGCCGCTCCCCGCACGGCGTCGAGCGGCGCCCGGGGTGTCCGTTCAGCTGGTGACCGCCACCACCGTGGCCGTCGTGACCACGAGCATCGCGGCCTGCATGTCCCTGATCGCCCGGCGCACGCTCTCCGCCGCCCACTGGCCGGCCGTGAGCTCCTCCAGACGGGCCGCGACCTCCTTGCGGGGTATGTCGGGGAACGCGAGGCGGTGGAGCCTGGCTCCGTGGATCAGGGCGAGGAGGCCCGTGGTGCGGGCGCTGTGGGCCGGTCCGGTGGCGAGGACCGCGTGCAGTCTGGTCCTCAGCTCGCGCTCGACGGAACCGTCGGCCTCCGGGTACCGGGAGACCGGGAAGAGGCCCATCACCCGCTGCCGCTCCTCACGCACCAGGCCGCGCTCACGGAGGCTCTCGATCGTGGCCTTCACGGCCTTGGACTGGTCCTTCGTCAGCCACTCGGTGACCTTCGGGGCCTTGCCCTTCTTCGCGCACCACGCGCCGATCTGCCGCAGCCGCTCGTCCAGCAGCGGCACCTCGGTGGGCGTCGCGTCCGCCACCCGCAGCCGCCCGTCGTCGACCGACAGACGCCCTGCCAGGACGAGATCGAGCAGGATGCCGCCCGCGACCGCCCACGCGGCGGTCTGCCGCTCCTTCGCGACCCCGGACACATCGTCCAGGGACAGCAGCATGATCTCCTCCGCGAGCGTGACCGCCACCCCGTACCCCCTGCCTTCCGCATGCGAGCTTCCGCATGCGCGCGTGTGCGGCGCCGCGAGACGGTCCACCGTCCCCCGGCACCCTTCGCCCCTGAGGACGAGCGGAGCACCGACGCGGTTCCCTCCGACGGGCCGCCGCCCACTGTGACCTGCGTCGTTTCGTGGACATGGCGAAATTCGGGTCGTGCTTTGGTCTGGACCGCGGCGGGTCGGCGCGTCAAGCTCTCGCTATGGACTTGGAGCTGAGGCACCTCAAGACGATCCGGGCCATCGCCGACGCGGGGAGCCTCACGCGCGCCGCGACCGCGCTCGGGCTCGCCCAGCCGGCGCTCAGCGCTCAGCTCAAGCGGATCGAACGGGCTCTGGGCGGTGCCCTGTTCGAGCGGGGCCGGGACGGGGTGCGGGCCACGGCGCTCGGTGACCTGGTGCTCGAACGGGCGCGGGTGGTGCTGCCCGCCGTCTGCGAGCTGCAGGAGGAGGCGGTGCGCTTCGCCCGGGGCGGGGCGGAGGGCTACCGGCTCGGTGGCACCCACGGACCGCTGCTCGGCGGCCTGGTCGACCGGATCGCGCGCGACGACCCCGGCGCCCCCGTCACCACGTACATCTCGTGGTCGGAGCGCGAGATCGCCGGCGGGGTCGCCGACGGCCGCCTCGACTTCGCCCTCGTCGGGGTCTGCGGGGAGAGCGGTCCGCCCGAGGCGGGCCGGCTGGCCTGGACGGAGGTCGCCCGCGACCCGGTGTACGTGATGCTGGCCGCCGACCATCCGCTGGCGCCCCGCGCGAAGATCGACCTGGCCGAACTGGCGGCCGAGGCCTGGACCGACGTGCCGGGCGACGGCTGCTTCGGCGACTGTTTCGCGGCCGCCTGTGTACGGGCCGGGTTCACCCCTGCCTGTGTGTACGAGACGGACACCGCCTCCTGCGTCCACCTGGTGCAGGTCGGCAGGGCCGTCGGACTGTGCCGGGCCACCTTCCCCGTCACCCCGGGCCTCGTCACCCGCCCCCTCGCCGGCGCCCCGCTCATGTGGCGGCACCTGCTCGGCTGGCATCCCGAGGGGCGCGCGGCCTCCCGGTCCGCCACCGTCCTCGGCCACACCCGCGCCGCCCACGCCGAGGCGCTGGCGACCAGCGCGGGCCGGCTGCACGCGGGGGTGGCGCCGCCGGCATAACGCCATGGCAGGGGCCGACTGGCAACTCCCTTCTCCTCGTTGCGATCCCTACGGTTCCAGCAGATCCCCCACCGCGATCGCGATCAGGGATCCGAGATCCACGAACCGCGATCCGAGAACCGAGGAGACTCCCCATGCTCCGACGACACGCCCGCGCGGCGTGTACCGCCCTCGTCGCCGCCGGAATGGCGCTGGCCGGACTCCAGGCGGGTTCCGCCGCCGCGGCCCCGGACGCCCGGGACCCGCACCGCGCCCCGACCGTCAGGACCGCCGCCCAGGCGCTCGGCGCCGACTCCGCCCGGCCCGAGCTGCTCGACGCCATGCGGCGCGACCTGGGACTCACCCACTCCCAGGCCCTGACCCGCCTCGCCAACGAGGCCGAGGCCGGCGCCACCGCCGCCCGGCTTCGCCAGGGCCTCGGCGGTGCCTTCGCCGGTGCCTGGGTGGACGGCGCCGAAGCCGGCACCCTGACCGTGGCCACCACCCGCGCCGCCGACACCACCGCGATACGGGCCACCGGTGCGCGGGCCCGGCTCGTGACGCACAGTCTGACCTCCCTGGAACGCGCCAAGGAGCGCCTCGACCGGTCCGCCGGCACCGACGCGCCCGTCCGCTACGTCGATGTCCGCGCCAACGTCCTGGTCGTCGAGGAGACCAGGGCCGGTGCCGGGGCGCGGCTCGTGAAGGCCACCGGCGTCCCGCGCGAGCTGGTGCGCGTCGTACGCGCCGGCCAGGCACCCCGCCCGCTGTACGACATCCGGGGCGGCGACGCGTACTACATGGGCGGCGGCGGCCGCTGCTCGGTCGGCTTCGCGGTGACGCGGGGCACCACCCAGGGCTTCGCCACCGCCGGTCACTGCGGCCGGGCGGGCACCACCACCAGCGGGTTCAACCAGGTGGCGCAGGGCAGCTTCCAGGGTTCGGTCTTCCCCGGCAACGACATGGCCTGGGTCGCCGCGAACGCCAACTGGACCTCCACCCCGTACGTGAAGGGCTCCGGCGGCGCGAACGTCCAGGTGACCGGCTCGGTGCTGCAGCCCGTCGGCTCCTCCGTGTGCCGCTCCGGCTCGACCACCGGCTGGCACTGCGGCACCGTGCAGCAGCACAACACCAGCGTCACGTACCCCGAGGGCACCATCTCCGGGGTGACCCGTACGACCGTCTGCGCCGAGCCCGGCGACTCCGGAGGCTCGTACATCTCCGGCAGCCAGGCGCAGGGCGTCACGTCCGGCGGTTCGGGCAACTGCTCCAGCGGCGGCACCACCTTCTTCCAGCCACTGAATCCGCTGCTCCAGACCTACGGGCTCACGCTGAAGACCACCGGCACCGACCCGGGCCCCGGGCCGGGCGAGCCGGAGCCGGGCGGCACGTGGGCCGCCGGAAAGGTCTACGCGGCCGGGGATGTCGTCACCTACGGCGGCGCGAGCTACCGCTGCCTCCAGGGCCACCAGGCCCAGGCGGGATGGCAGCCGCCGAACGTCCCGGCGCTCTGGCAGCGCCTGTGACCCTGGCCGAATAGTGACCGGGGGTGCCGCGGACCCGAGGGGGGTGTCGCGGCACCCCCTCGCGCACGCCGTAGGATCACCGCGATCTTGATCGACAACGTTGGTCGACAACGTTGGTCGACACCGTTGGTCGACGACCACGGTCAACTACAGGGTGCCGTCCTCGGAACGGCACGTGCGCCTCGCGGGGGAGTCGGCACATGAACAGGTTTCGGGCAGTCGTGGCCTCGGTCGTTCTGACCTCGTCCGTGGCGGTGACGCTGACGGGCTGCGGCTCATCCGAGCCCTCGGACCCCAAGGGTTCGACGGGGCGGCCCGACGCCGGGAAGGCGTCGGAGGGCCAGACCTCCACCGGCGGCTCGGCCACCGGCGGCGGGGAGGGCGGGGCCGCCCCGGCCACCGAGAAGCTCGCCGCCGACCCCGGCACCCGCTACACGGCCATCGCCGTGCCGGAGCTGGAAGGACTCGTCTGCGACGAGGGCGACGGCGGCTTCCACTACGGCAGCGACCTCGACATCATCGTCACCGGAGACGAGGACCTCAAGGAGATCGAGGGCGACAGCCAGGACCTCGCCGACGAGGTGTCCTGCTTCGGCAGCCCGCGCAACGTCCTCCGCAAGGGCACCATGTCGGCGTCTGCGCCCATGTTCACCGCCAGGACCCACCTGTACGAGGACGTGTCCGACCCCGCCGCCGCGCTGAACGGGATCTACGACGCGTCCGTGGAGCTCGCCACTGGCTACGGCCGCGACTTCACCGGCGAGCCCCTGACCGCCACCAGCAGCGGCCTCGTCGTGAAGTGCCGGCAGAACGTCACCGACACCTTCCCGATGACCACCTGCTTCTGGGCGAACTACGGCGCCGCCGGCGTCGTGGACTTCTTCCCGGCGGACGCGCAGTACGTCCCCCTCAACTCGGCCGTCCCGTGGACCCGGGCCTTCGTCGCCGGCGCGCTGCGGAACTAGCCGGCCCGGGCGCGGGCCCCCGTCAGGCCTCCGCCAGGCCCCCGCGGGCGATGACCTCCGCGTACCAGCGGGCGCTGTCCTTCAGTGTCCGCCGCTGCGTCGCGAAGTCCACGTGGACGATGCCGAACCGCTTGCTGTAGCCGTACGCCCACTCGAAGTTGTCCAGGAGCGACCACAGGAAGTACCCGCGGACGTCCGCCCCGTCCGCGAGCGCGCGGTGCACCGCCGCCAGATGCGCGTGGAGGTACGCCACCCGCTCCGGGTCCTTCACGTTGCCCGAGGGGTCGGCGTAGTCGTCGTACGCCGCTCCGTTCTCGGTGATCACCAGCGGTACGCCCGGCAGTTCGTCCCGCAGCCGGATCAGCAGCTCGTGCAGCCCGTTCGCGTCCACCGGCCAGTCCATCGCCGTCCGCGGCCCCGGGGCAGGCTCGAACCGGACGTGCCGCTCCGCGCCCGCCCACGGCGAGGGCGACTCCGAGCTGCCCGCCCCGACGACCGAGGGGGAGTAGTAGTTGATCCCGAGCGAGTCGATCGGCGCGGCCGCCGCCGACAGATCGCCGTCCCGCACGAAGGACCAGTCCGTGACCGACGCGGTGTCGCGGACCAGGTCCTCCGGGAGCCGGCCGTGGAAGACGGGGTCGAGGAAGACGCGGTTGCCGACCGCGTCGATCCGCCGCGCCGCGTCCAGGTCCTCCGGCGCCTGCGAACAGGGCCGTACCGCGTGGAGGTTGAGGGTCAGCGACACCTCGGAAGCGCCGGGCAGCGCCCCGCGCAGGGTGCGTGCCGCGAGCCCGTGCGCCAGGTTGAGGTGGTGGGCGGCGCGGAGCGAGGCGAGGGCGCTGGTGCGGCCCGGGGCGTGCACGCCGTTGCCGTAGCCGAGGAAGGCCGCGCACCAGGGCTCGTTGAGCGTGGTCCAGGTCGCCACCCGGTCGCCGAGGGCGTCCGCCATGATGGCCGCGTACTCGGCGAACCGGTACGAGGTGTCCCGCTGCGGCCAGCCGCCGGCGTCCTCCAACTCCTGCGGGAGGTCCCAGTGGTAGAGCGTCGCCACCGGGCGGATGCCGGCGTCGAGGAGCCGGTCGACGAGCCGCCGGTAGAAGTCCAGGCCCTTGCGCACGGCCGGGCCGCGCCCGGTGGGCTGCACCCGCGGCCAGGCGATCGAGAAGCGGTAGTCGGTCACGCCGAGCCTACGCATCAACTCGACGTCCTCGTCGACCCGGTGGTAGTGGTCGGCGGCGATGTCACCGGTGTCGCCGTTGCGCACCTTGCCGGGCGTACGGCTGAAGGTGTCCCAGATGGAGGGCGTGCGGCCGTCCTCCGCCGCCGCCCCCTCGATCTGGTAGGCGGCCGTGGCGGTGCCCCAGCGGAAGCCCTCGGGGAAGCGGAGGCCGGTCGTCGTGTCGGTTCGGGCGTCGAGCGCGGTCATGGGGTGGGAACTCCCTGGAGTGAGGGGTCTGGAGTGAGAGGTCGGGGAGGGCGCGGCCCCGCGGCGGGCCGGGGGAGGCGGCGCGGGGCGGCCTGGGGGCCTGGCGGTTCGGGTCGGCGCGGGCGGACGGTCAGCCCTTGACCGCGCCCTGCATGATGCCGCCGACGATCTGCCGGCCCAGCAGGCCGAAGACCAGGAGCACCGGCAGGGTGCCGAGCAGCGTGCCCGCCATGATCACGGACTGGTCGTGGACGTATCCGCCGCCGAGCTGGCGCAGGGCGACCTGGACCGTGGGCTCGGAGGAGGTGAGGGCGACGACCGGCCAGAAGAAGTCGTTCCAGGCGGCCATGAAGGTCAGCAGGCCCAGCACGGCCATGCCGGGCCGGGCGATCGGCACCACGATCGACCAGAAGATGCGGGCGGTGGACGCGCCGTCGACCCGCGCCGCCTCGATCAGCTCGTCCGGCAGCGTCTGCACCAGGTACTGGCGCATGAAGAACACCCCGAACGCGGACACCAGGCCCGGCAGGATCACCGCCTGGAGCTGGTTCACCCAGCCCAGCTCGGCGATCAGCATGAACAGCGGGATCACGCCCAGCTGCGGCGGGATCATCATGGTGCCGATCGTGATCGCCAGGAGCGCGCCGCGGCCCCGGAAGCGGAGCTTGGCGAAGGCGAATCCGGCGAGCGTGCAGCACAGCACGGTGCCGAGGGTGATCGAACCGGACACGATGAGGGAGTTGAGCAGGGCCTTGCCGATGTCCGCCTCTTCGAGGACCGCCTCGAAGTTGCGGATCAGGTTCGGGCCCGGCAGCAGCGTCGGCGGCACCTTCGCCAGGTCGGCGTTGGACCGGCTCGCCGCGACGATCGTCCAGTAGAAGGGGAACGCGGAGAAGAGGACGGCGACGACGAGGATCCCGTACGCGAGCGGTCCCGCGTGCAGGGTGCGGCCGGCCCGGGAAGGGCCTCGTGCCGCGGTGGGACCGGGCGCGCGGCCGACCCGGGAGGTGTCTCGCGTCACGGTGGAACCGGGCGCGGTCATCGGCCGGCCTCCTTGCGGGAACGGCGGCGCGCGACCAGGGCGTTGACCCCGACGAGCACCACGATGAGCAGGAACATCACCCAGGCGATGGCGGCGGCCCGGCCCAGGTGGAAGAAGCCCCAGCCCTGCTCGTACATGTACAGGCCGAGCGTCTGGTACTGGTGCGAGATGCCGCCGGAGATGGACCCCTCGAGCAGCAGCGGTTCGCCGAACAGCTGGGTCGCGCCGATCGTCGAGACGATGACGGTGAACAGGATGGTGGGCCGCAGCCCCGGCAGCGTGACGTGGAAGAACTGGCGCCACCGCGAGGCCCCGTCCATCGCGGCGGCCTCGTACAGCTCGTGGGGGATCGACTGCATGCCGGCCAGGTAGATCAGCGCGTTGTAGCCGGTCCAGCGCCAGATGACGACCGTCGACACGGCGATCTGCGAGGCGACGGTGCCGTTCTGCCAGTCGACGGGGTCGATGCCGACCAGGCCGAGCGCGTAGTTGATCAGACCGAAGTCCCGCCCGAAGAGCTGGGCGAAGACGAGGGTGGCGGCGGCCACCGACGTCGCGTACGGCAGCAGGACCGCGGTCCGCAGGAAGGTGCGGCCGCGCATCCTGTAGTTCAGCAGATGCGCGAGCCCGAGGGCCATGACGAGCTGCGGCACGGTGGAGAGCACACCGATGGTGAACGTGTTGCGCAGCGAGAGCCAGAAGTACTCGTCGCCGAACAGCGCGGTGTAGTTGCCGAGGCCGCGCCACTCCATGTCGCCCGGTGTCTGGAGCTCCACCCGGTAGAGGGAGACGAAGGCCGTGTAGAGCAGCGGGAAGAGACCGAAGGCGACGAACAGGGTGAAGAACGGGGCGAGGTAGGCGTACGGCGAGAACGACTGCCAGGCCCGCCGGGCGGACCCCCGCCGCGCGGGCGGCGGGACCGGCTTCGGCGGGGCCGGCGTCTCGGATGCGGTGAGGGTCACGGCGCGGCCCTTCGGAGGAGTGGAGGAGACGAGGAGAGGAGGGGTCCGGCGGCGGAGGTCAGCCGACGGTGTTCGCGACGCCCTTCTTCGCGTTCGACCAGGCCTTCTCCGGCGAGGTCCCCTTCCGCTCGACCTCGCTCAGCGCGTTGGTGATCTGCTGCGCGATGTTCTGGTCGTGCACGCCGAGCACCTGCACCGGGGCCGCCTTCGCCGCGTCACCGAAGATCTGCCCGATGGGGGCGTCGGAGAAGAACGGGTCCTTCGCACCGGCGACCTTCTCGATCGCGCCCGTGGCGGAGGGGAAGTTGCCCTGCTTCTGGAAGAGCTTGGTCTGCTGCTCGGGGGCGGTGAGCCACTTCACCAGCTCGTACGCCTCCTTCTTGTGCTTCGCCGCCTTCGGCACCGCCAGGTAGGAGCCGCCCCAGTTGCCGGCGCCGCCGGGGAGCGCGGCGATGTCCCACTTGCCCTTTCCGGCCTCACCGGCCTGGCCCTTGATGTAGCCGAGCATCCAGGCGGGGCACGGGATGGTGGCGAAGGAACCGGCCGCGAAGGCCTGGTTCCACTGCGGTGACCACTGGTCGAGCTTGGCGCTCAGCCCGCCCTGGGCCGCCTGGACGGAGTGGTCCCAGGCGGTGCGCAGCGCCGGGTTCTCCTCCCAGATCAGCTTCCCGGAAGCGTCGTAGTACCGCTCCTTCTCCTGCCCGATCATGATCGAGTAGAGGCTGCCGACACTGTCGAGCCAGGCGCTCTTGCCGGGCGCCTTCGCCTTGTACTGCTTCCCGAGCGCCAGGTAGCCGTCCCAGGTGGACCACTTCCTGGCGAGCTCCGCGCGGTCGGTGGGGAGTCCTGCCTGCTTGAAGAGGTCGGTGCGGTAGCACATCGCCTCGGGGCCGACGTCGGTGCCGAGGCCGAGGACCTCGCCGCCCTTGCCGGCGGCGGCGGCCCACTTCGCCGGGGCGAACTGGTCCTCGAGGGAGTCCGCGCCGTACTTCCTGAGGTCCTCGAAGCGGTCGGCCTGCTGCTGAGTGACGGAGGCGATCCGGCCCACCTCGATGCCCTGCACGTCGGCGAGGCCGGCGCCGCCGGCGAGCCGGGTCTGGAGGGACTTCCAGTAGTCGGCCTCGTCCTCGGTGTCCGTCTGCTTGATGGTGACACCGGGGTGGAGCTTCTCGTACTCGGCGTAGAGCCCTGCCTCCTTGTATCCGAAGGAGCCGAACAGGTCGACGGTGATGGTGACCTCGCCCCCCGCGCCATCGGTGGAGGTGTCGTCCGACGCCCCTCCGCAGGCGGCGAGCAGGGCCCCGGTGAGCGCGACCGCCCCCAGACGGACGGCGGCTCGCCTGGCGGTGGTCGTGACGGCGGCTCTGGCGATGGGCATGGGAAGCCTCCCTTGGCTCCGGAACGAGCGAGAGCGACTGAGAGCGCTCTCAAGCGTGCGGGGGGAGCGTGCCTGGGGTGGGGCCCATCCGTCAAGGCTCGAAGGCGTAACGGACGGGAAGCGCCGCCAAGTCCGGCCTGTGTTCAATCTCTTGACACACGTGTTTCGACGGTTTTACGTTTCCGGCGTCCTGAGAGCGCTCTCACGCCTCTCACGTCATCTCCCCGTGCATCCCCGCCGTGCCCCACTCGTCGCGAACGACATGAGGTGCCGTACATGCCAGCCCCCCGCACGAGACCGGCCGCCGCGCTGGTCCTGGTCTCCGCCCTCGCCGCCCTGGGACTCGGCCCCGCCGCCGCCCCCGCGGCAGCGGCCACCGTCCCCACGGGCGCCGGAAGCTACTCCGACACCCGCCCCGCCGGAACCTCCGGCCCCACCACCAACACCGGCGCCCCGGTCACCCCCAAGGTCACCGCCGCCGCCCAGGGCAAGCCGGTCCCCACCAACGACTGGTGGTCCTCCCTCGCCTTCCAGCGCTACGGGGACAACCCGTACTCCACTCCCATGTACGGCCACCCGCTCACCTACCAGGCCGTCGCAGGCGGCCTCGAGCTCGGCTACCCGACCACCCCCGCGATCGTCGGCGACGGGCGCCAGTACGAGTTCGCCCACAAGGCCGACCTCACCCTCGGCCTCACCGGGCTCAACTCGCCCGACACCAAGGCCGACGCCTGGTCCGACTGGACCGTCACCCCCTACTGGTCCGACGGCGCCCGCACCCTGCGCACCACCATCGGCCACGGCATGCCCTTCGTGTACGCCAAGGGCACCGGCGGCGACGCCCGGATCACCACCGCCACCGCGCCCGCCGTCTTCGCCGACCAGGGCAACGTCCTCGGCATCACCGTCGCGGGCCACCACTACGCCCTCTTCGCGCCCAGCGGCACCGACTGGAACGTCTCCGGCTCCAGCATCACCGCCGGGCTCGGCGGCAAGGACTACTTCTCCGTCGCCGTCCTGCCCTCCACCGACGCCCTCGCCACCTACCGCAAGTACGCCTACAGCTTCGTCACCGGATCCACCGTGAACTGGAGCTACGACGCCGGCACCGTCCGCGCCACCTACACCCTCACCACCGAGGCCAAGGAGGGCACCGAGCGCGGCACCCTCCAGGCGCTCTACCGCCACCAGTGGCTGAACACCACCGACCCGCTCACCCCGTACACCTACGTCTCGCCCCGCGGCACCATGAAGGTCAGGGAGTCGGCCTCCTTCACCACCGGCCAGAAGGCGGCCGCCACCCTGCCCGGACTGCCGGGCAGCGGGGTCGACACCGCCCGCCTGCGCGGCTACCTGAACGAGGTCGCGAACTCCGCCGACCCCTTCTCCGGGGCCGTCGACACCTACTGGACCGGCAAGGCCCTCGGCAAGCTCGCCCAGCTGGTGCCGCTCGCCGACCAGATCGGCGAGACCGCGCTCCGCGACAAGCTCCTCGGCCAGATCAAGGGCCGGCTCCAGGAGTGGTTCACGGCCGGCGGCGCCAACGAGTTCTCGTACGACACCGCCTGGAAGACCCTCACCGGCTACCCGGCCTCGTACGGCAGCGACACCGAACTCAACGACCACTACTTCCACTACGGCTACTACGTGTACGCCGCCGCGATCGTCGCCCAGTACGACGCGGGCTGGGCCGCGGACTCCGCCTGGGGCGCGATGGTCAAGACCCTGGTCCGCGACACCGCCAACCCCAGCCGCACCGACACCGCCTTCCCGTTCCTCCGCGGCTTCGACGTCTACGCCGGACACAGCTGGGCCAGCGGACACCAGGGCTTCGCCGCCGGCAACAACCAGGAGTCCTCCTCCGAGTCGACCAACCTCAGCGCCGCCCTCGTCCTCTGGGGCTCGGCCACCGGCAACACCCAGCTCCGCGACCTCGGGACGTACCTGCTCACCACCGAGGGCGAGGCCATCGCCCAGTACTGGTTCGACGCCGACCAGCAGGTCTTCCCCGGCGCCTTCCAGCACGACACCGCCGGCATGGTCTGGGGCAGCGGAGCCGCCTACGCCACCTGGTGGACCGCCAACCCCGAGGAGATCCACGGCATCAACGTCCTCCCGGTGACCGGTGGTTCACTCCACCTCGGCGGCCACAAGGACGCCGTACGCCGCAACATCGCCGAGATGGAACGGGAGAACCCCGGACCCGCCGTCGAATGGCGCGACATCCTCTGGGAGTTCCAGTCCTTCGCCGACCCGGTCGCCGCCAAGGCCAAGTGGGACGCGGGCAACGCCGGTTACACCCCGGAGGCGGGCGAGTCCAAGGCCCACACCTACCACTGGCTCACCGCCCTCGACGCGCTCGGCGCCCCCGACGCGACGGTCACCGGATCCATCCCCACCTCCGCCGTCTTCACCAAGGGCACCACACGCACGTACGTCGCCCACAACCACGGCTCCACGGCCCGTACGGTCACCTTCTCCGACGGCAAGTCCCTCTCCGTACCCGCACGTTCCACCGCCAGCGGAACGGGGGTGGGCGGCACCGACCCCGACCCGGACCCGGAGCCGTCCACCGGCAACACCTTCCAGCTCCGCACGGGCGGCACGCTCACCACGGCCACCGGCGCCACGGCCGGCAGCGACACCGTCCTCTCCGCGCAGGGCGGCAACCACGACGGCGCCCCCAACCGGCCGACCGTCTACGAGGCCAGGGGAGTCAACGGCACGCTGAAGGCCGGCGGCTCCACCGCCTTCCGCCTCCAGATCGACGCCGGCACCGCCGTCGGCCTCGGCCAGCAGGCCCGGATCAGCTACGACCTCACCGGTGACGGCACCTTCGAACGGACGGAGACGTACCACTACTTCGCCACCGACCCGGTGACCGGCTGGGAGGAGTACGCCCAGTCCCGCGGCCTCAAGTCCGCCACCGGGACACTCGGCAACCTGACGGGCGGCACGGTGCGCCTGGAGATCTGGAGCGCGATCGGCAACGGCGACTCGCGCGTCCAGACGGGCACGGACCGATCGGTGGTGGTCATCCCCTTCGACTGACCCTCCGAGCCCCTCGGGCGACGGAGCGGCGGGCCGGGTTCCTCCTCACCCGGCCCGCCGTCCCGTGGACTCCCGCCCCCCGTCCGCCGCCTCAGGCGGAGTCGCGGAGCACGAGCGACGTCGGCGTGATGACGGACGCGGGGATCACGGGACCGGTCCCGTCGAGCAGCCGCATCAGCAGCTTCACCATCAGCCGGCCCATGTCCTCGATGTCCTGGTGCACGGTGGTCAGGGACGGGGACGTCCTGCGCACCACCGAGGCCATGTCGTCGAACCCGACGACCGCCACGTCCTCCGGCACCCGCACACCACGCTCGCGCAGCGTCAGCAACGCACCCGACGCCATCAGGTCGTTGGCCACGAACACGGCGTCGAGGTCGGGCCGCCGGTCGAGCAGCTCCGCCATCGCGCGGGCGCCGCTCTCCTCGGTGAAGTCACCCGGGGACAGCAGGGTGGGATCGGCGTCGATCAGAACGTCGCGGTAGCCGTGGAGCCGGTCGAGCGCGGACGTCTGATCGACCGGCCCGGAGATGTGGGCGATGTTCCGGCGGCCGAGCTCCACCAGATGCCGCACCGCCTCACGGGCGCCCCCGCGGTTGTCGCAGTCGACGAACGGCACGGTCGGACTCGTACCGGGAGCCGGCCGCCCGCCGTACACCACCGGGATGCGGGTCCGGTCGATGACCGCCGGCAGAGCGTCGTCGCTGTGCAGCGAGAAGGCCAGTGCGCCGTCGACGTGCCCGCCCCCGAGATAGCGGGCGATCCGGTCGTGATCCCCCGGACCCTCCACCCACAGCAGCACCAGCTGGGCGTCGTGCACGGTCAGCTCCCGGCTGATGCCCCGTACCTGCTGCTCGAAGAACGGGTCCGAGAAGATCCGGAACTCGGGCTCCGCGATGATCACCGCCACCGCGCCGTTGCGCCGGGTGACCAGCGTGCGGGCCGCGTGATTGGGCACGTACCCGAGTTCGTCGACGGCCCTGCGCACCTTCTCGACCAGCGGAAGCCGGACGCCCGCGCCCCCGTTGACGACCCGCGAGGCCGTGGCGCGGGACACGCCGGCGCGGGCGGCGACGGCTTCCAGCGTGGGGCGGGGCCCCGTGGTCTGCTCGGGCAAGGCGTGCGCTCCTCGGCTGCGTGGGTGGGGCTGGGGTGTCCGCGCGCGGTGTGCGGTGACGTGCGGTGTGCGTACCTGTGCGGATCAGGATATCTGTACCCCCCACCCGCTGAGAGCGCTCCCAGCGGGAACGGCCCGCGGAAACCCCGTTGCCGCGCCGTGGAGGGGCTGACTACCTTCGGGGCCCTACGACGTGTAGCTCAGCAGCAGAGCGCCGGGCTCGGGACCCGGAGGGCGCGGGGGCGGAACCCGCCACGTCGGCTTATGGACACACACGCTGACAAGCAGCTTCCGACCGTGTCGCACTCCTACGCGGAGGGCCGGCTTGCCCGCGCCTTCGTCACCGCGCTCCACCACACGGACCCCGCCACGCGGGCGCGTGCCGAGAAGAAGGCCGGAGGCTGGCGCCGCATGCTCGCGGGCATGGCCGACGGCACGCTGCGGATCGGCTCGCGGACACCGGCACGCGGCCTGCCCGCCTGGGCGACCCTCGAGGTGCTGCACGGGGGCTTCGCCACGGGCGCCGCCCGCGCCGGCGGCCCCCTCCTGCCGTACGAGGCCGAGGCGGCCCGGAAGGCCGGCGTACCGGAGAACAGGGAAGCCCTCTTCGCCCACTGCCTCACCGAGGAGGGCCTCACGGACCTCTGGGCCCTCCTCGACAGCACCTGCTACGAGGTGACCGTCCCCGAGGAGGCCGCGCTGCTCACCGCGGCCTGGCTCGTACGGGCCGGGGAGACCGACGCCGCCCTCGAACTCGTCCGGGAGATCCACCCGTTCGCGGCCACGCTCCGGTTCACCCCGCGCCCGACCGCCTTCCCGGCGCCCGGCGGCGACGCCGTGCACCGCCGTACGGTCGCGGAGGCCGGAGCCACGCTGGCCGCCCGCGGCCCCAAGCTCGCCGTCGAGACCCAGCGCGAGGCGCTCGGCGTCTGGCGGCCCTTCGAGGACGAGCTGCTCGGGCACTGGCTGGAGACGGCGGGCCCCGACCACCGGGTCCTCGACCGCGCACCCGGCACCGGATGGCACGAGCGCGGCGCCGGCCTCCTCGACCGCTACCGTGTCCTGGCCCGCGAGCACACCCTGTGCGGCCGTCACCGCGATCCCAAGGGCAACCCCGGGATCCTGCGCGGAGCCCTGGAGGAGACGACGGCCGGGCGCCCGCTCGACGCGCGCCGGCTCGGACTGCTGCGGCACGCCGTCACCTCCATGGTCCGCAAGCGGGGCCTGCCCGGCTCGGAACGGCACACGGCGGTACGGAGCGCCCAGGCGGCGCAGGCCGCCCTGCCCTCCCACCGGGACATCGCCCACCTCGTCGCCCACCGGCTGTCCGGGCTCCCGCAGCAGACCGGCGCGGCCGACGTGACCGCACTCGTCGCCCCGGTGACCGAGACCGAGCAGCGCCGGTCGGGCCTGCCCGCCGGGACCGCCGTGCCCACCGCGATCCGCCGTGTGGTCGAGACGGCGCGGAGCGCGCCGCTGCCCACCCTGGTGGAGCTCGGCGTGGTGCCCTCCGCCGAGGTGATGGCCGAACTGGTCCCCCAGCTCGTCGCCGCCGAGACCGCCGAGGCCTACGGGGACGCGCCGCTGCGCGCGCTGACGGCCGCGAACTACCGGGCGTTCCGCAACCGCCGCTCCCTCCTGCTGCTCAACCTGGAGCGGCAGATCAGGCCCGAGGAACTGCCCTGGGTCCGCGCGGTGTCGGCACAGCGGGCCTCGGACACGCGCGTGCGTGACTCCGCGCACACGACGCTGCGCGGGCTCGCCGAGGTGGCCGTGGACGGCTTCCCCGGCACCCTGCTGCCCAACCCGCTCGTCCGTGAACTCGCCGTCCTCGCCCGCCGGACCGACCTGGACGCCCCGCTGGTCGAGGAACTGGCCGCGGACATCTTCATGGGCACCTTCAGCCCGAAGTTCCGGGCAGCGGCGGTGGTGGCCGGGGACCTCCTCGGCGGCGGATCGCTCTACGAGCGGTACTACGCCATCGACTACGCGGCCGTACGTGCCACGGCGGACGGCGGTCCCGGACGCGGGGCGCGCCGGCCCGCCGCAGCGGTGGACGTACCGGAGTTCGCCGCGCTGTGCCGGGAACGGGCCGGCGCGGGAGGTCTAGGGAGCGTCGCGGAGAACGGCACGGTCATCGAACAGGCCCAGATCCTGACGACCCACAACCTCGCCACGCTGGTGCACCGCGTCGGCATCGCGCCCACCACCGGCTGGGCGGACCTGGCCCGGCGCTGCTTCGTCACGGTGTGCCGTCTGACGGGACGGGCGCACCACGAACGGCGCCCGCTCGGCACGGTCAAGGACGCGGCGTACGCCTGGCGGCAGATGCTGTTCCACCTCTCCCTGTGCGACGGAGGAGAGACGGCCGGGGTCCTGGCCTGGACGAGCGAAGAGGCGGCACGCCACCCCGCGCACGTCGCCGCCCGCCTGGCACCGGCCCTCGCGGGCCTGAGGCTGGTCGCCGACGGTGGGTCCTTCGCCGCCGACGGCACGGCGGACGCGGGACGGGCCCGCAGACTGACCGGCTGGACCACCACGGGCCGCCACTGGCTGTGCGGCGGGCCGGCGGAGCCGGGCGCTCGGTGAACTCCCCGGGCTCCGGCGGGAACCCGTGCGGTGGTGGCCCGGCCGGCGGGGACGTACGGATGCGTCCCGCCCCCCCGCTCGGAGGCGTCCCCACGCTCGGGGGTGCCCCCCGGCTCGGGGGTCCCCCCCGGCGCGGGGGTCCCCCCGGCTCGGCTCGGTGGTGTCCGGGGCTCGGTGGTGTCCGGGTCCGGGCCAGGTGGGGTCGCCGGGGGTGAACACCCGGCTGTTTCGGGGGTGTCAGTGGTGCGTGCGACGATCCAGTCATGATCGCCTCGCTCGAAGCCCTGGTGCCCGCCAAGGGCGGCACGCACGTCTCGACCACGTACGCCGACTGGGTCGCCGCCCATGATCCGGACGCCGCCGCGGCGGCCCGTGACCTCAACGAGGCCATGGGGGCCGAACTCAACCGGTCCTGGTCGAAGCCCGGCGCGTTCGTCGACGCCATGGCGTGGCGGGCGCGGCAGCTGCCCACCGCGCACCTGCCGTGGTTCTGGGACACCGTCGGGCACCGCCTGATCGGATACGGCAGCCGCCCCGGCGGTCGGGCCTACGTGGCCGCGCGGGCCGCCGAGGCCGAGCACGGGCTGGTCGTGGATCCGGCCTACCGCCGGGCCAACGGGCTGTTGTTCGCCCGGGGCGGGGCCATGCCCGCCAAGGAGTTCGGGGCGCACCAGAAGTTCCTCGCCGCGTCGCTCGAACCCGTCGAGGCGTACGCCGCGCTCGGGGCGTTCCTGACCGCCTGGGCCGGTTCGAAGGCCGATCTCCCGGCCGACCTCGTGCGCCGCGTCCGGGCCTCCGCCAAGGCCGCCGGGCACGGGGACGACGAGGTCGCGCGCGTGGTGGGCGAGATCCTTTCGGTCACCCGGAAGAAGTCCGTGCCGGACGCCCTTCTCGCCGGCGCCGAGCCGGTCCTGACGGCCCACCCGCCGACGGACGAGGTCGCCGCCGGACTGATCGAGGTCTTCCCCGAGAGCGTCACCGACGGCGGGTCCTGGCTGCGGATGCTGATCGGGTGCGGCGCCACGGAGGCGATGGAAGCCGGACGGATCGTGCCGGAGGACGGACTGCACCGCTGGCTCGGTCACTTCGTCCACATGTACCAGTACACGCGGGCGTCCGGCGGCGGAGTCACCCGCCAGCAGCTGCCGCCCGAGTTCCTCGACCTCGTGGGCAGGCTCGGGCCGCGGCTGCGGGCCGCGGGCGACGCCGTGACCGTGCACACCACCCGCCACCACTACCAGGGCTTCGACGCCGACGTCCTGGACGCCTGCCTGGCCGCCGGGGTCGGCGTCGTCGACCCCGGCCCGGAGACCCGGATGCGCTTCTGGGGCGAGAAGTCCCGGCGGGATCTCTCCGCCCTCGCCGCCGACCCCGTGTTCGGTCCGCGCCTCGAAGGCACCGTGCACGCCCGCCTGAAGCCCACCTGGTACGGCGCTCCCGCCCGCAAGCCCGGATCGGCCGTGACGCTGCTCCCCGGCAACGAGGGCATCGCCCACGAGGTGGCCGTCCGGGTCGGCAGGCTCGTGGACGCCGTCGGAGGCGGCGGCATGGCGGGCGCCGAGGAGTCCGTCGCCGAACTGGAGACGCTCCTCGACCGGCCGACGGTGACCGCGCTCGGCGGGATCGGCGACGCCCTCGCGGGCGCGTCCGCCGGCGGCGCGCTGCGGCGCTCGCTCGTGGCCGGGCTCCCGGAGGAACTCGCCTGGCCCGCGCTGGAGGCCGTGTACGAGGAGTTCGCGGCGGACGCCTTCGCAGCCGCCGTCGCAGCGGCCGACGCCGACGGCGGGGCCGCGGAACCGGCCGCCGACGGCGCGGCCGCCACGGACACCGTCGAGGGCGCGGCCGCCACGGACACCGCGGCGGACACGCGCCTCGCCGTCGACGGGCTCGGTGCCGCCGGACTCCCCGGCGTGGCCGGGGTGACCAGCACCTGGCCCGTGCTGACCGTCTTCGGGCGGGACCGCGCCGTCGCCGTCGCCCCCGACGGAGTGCGCGGCTCCTGCCGGTTCACGGTGCCGGCGGACGCGACCATGTTCGCCGTCCACTACGTCGGCGGTTCGTTCCTCGTCAGCTGGAGCCTCAAGCCGAGCCCGTACTACTGCGACACCGCCTTCTGGGCCGACCGCCCCGACGAGCCGTTCACCCCGCAGGAGATGGGCGGCCTGGTGCCCTTCGGCGGCAGCCTCGACGGGGCGTACGGCTTCCAGTTCGAGACCGCCGACGGCGGCGGGCGGCACGGCGGCCTCCGGGTGACCCGGCCCGGCGGCACGGAGGGGATCGACCGCGAGGAGCTGCAGCTCGGCGACGGCACCCGGATCTGGACCAACGCCGTCTACGGGCGGCGGCCGTGGGAGACCGTCGACCCGGTCACCGGCGAGCGGCAGGGCGCGACCCCGCTGCCCGACTTCCCGGGCCGCACCGCGAGCACCGACCCGGCCCTGGAGCCGTCCGAGGCGGACAAGACCCTCGCCCGCGAGGCGCTGCAGCTCGCGCCCCTGCCCGCCGGGATGACCGACTCCCCGCTGGGCAGCCGGGACGGACTCGTCGGCACCCGGGTGCTGTTCCGCACCCGCCACCGCGACAACGCGCCGGACCACTACCTCCTGGAGAGCATCGACGGCCGCAAGGCCCGCTTCGACATCGACCGGCCCGGACAGGAGCCCTGGGGTCTCATGGCGGCGCCGGAGGGCGCCGTGGAGGACATCGTCCTCGCCGAGGCGCAGACCCGCACCGGCGTGCGCGCGTACGCCGCCGACGGCGTCCTGCTGTGGGAGCTGGAGGGCCATCACTCGCCCGCCCACCCGCGCGTGAAGCCGGCCCGGCACGCCACCGTCTCCCACGGCGTGGCCCTGCCGCCGGCCTTCTGGTACCTGCTGCGGACCCGGGACACGGCCGGTTCCAAGGTGCTGCGGACCGTGGAGCGGGCGACGGCCGACACCCTCCTGACCGCCGCCCTCGACGGCACCGAGGCACTGCGCGCCGCGGTGGCACGGGAGTTGCCCGAGGTCACCGCTCCGGCCCTGGTCGACGCCGTCGTCGCGGTGGCCGGTCGCGCCGCCCGCGTGGAGGAGCGACGGCGCGCCCTGCACCGGCGCGTCACCCTGCTCGCCGAGGCACCGCCCGTCCCGCCGAGCCGCGCGGTACCGGACACCGAGCTGATGCCCGCACTGTGCGGGCTCGTCGTGGACGGGACGGGCGACGCCTGGCGGCGGAGCCGGGACGTCGCCCAGCCCGCGACCCTGAGCGCGCTCGCCGCCGACGGAGCCTGTCTGGCGGGGACGATCGTGGAGGAGGTCCGGCGGCTCTCCCCGCCCGCCCTGCCGCACGACTGGTCGCAGCTGCTCGGCGCGATCGACGCCGTCGCCTGGCGGACGGCGGTCGCACCGACCCCGGACCCGGAGCGGGCCGCCCTGCGCGCGCTCCTGGAGACCTGGGCCGACCAGCCGTTCGCCCGTGAGGGCGGCCGGTGGTGGGTCGGCCGTACGCCCGGGGCCGGGATCCTGGACGCACTGAGGGAGGGCGGGACCGTCGTGGCGTCCGCCGCCCGGTGGGACGCGGGGAAGGCATGCTGGTTCGTCGCCGCCGCCGGCGCGACGGACGAGGACCCCGTGCCGGCGGCCGTCCCCGACGCCCGGCTCGTGCGGGTGGACCGGGACGACGCGGCCCGGCTGCGGGCCCTGCTCGCGGCGGTCGACGCGCACGGTCCCCTCCCCGTACCGGAGTCGGCCGCGGCGCGGTTCGCCGAACTGACGGGTGTGCGCCGGCCCGTGGCCCGCCTCGTGGTCGCCGGTCTCGTCGGCCGCGCCGACCGGGACGAGGACCGCGCCCTGGCCCGCAAGGCCCCGTACAAGGCCAGTCCGATGACGGCCGAGGCCTATGAGGGGCTCCGCGCGCGCCTCGGCGGCGCCGGACGGCGGGCCGTTCTCGCGGCCGCGCTGCCCGAGGACCCGGCCGAGCTCTGGCGGCCCGGCGGGGTCGACGCGGCCGTGGAGCGGATGGCGGACGTGTGGCGGGAGCGGATCGGCGCGCTGCCCGCCGTGCACGACGAGGCGGCCGACACCCTGGAGGCCGACCTCGGCCTCTCCGAGGTGTGGGCCCGACGTCTCGCGGGCGGCTACGAGGCCGCCGAGGACACGACCGTGCCCGCGGTCGGCTGGGACCTCGCGGCGCCCCGGTACGGCCTGGGCGTGGAGGTGAGGGCCCTGCCGCCGGCGGGACCCGAGCTGCCCTACGGCACCCCGGTCGGCCTCGCGGTCGAGCGGATCGCGAGCGCACTGGTCTGGGCGTGGACCGACCGGCCCGTCGGCGACCCGGCGGTGGCCGGCGCGACGGCCCTGTACGAGCGGCTGCGGGCCGAGCTGTCCCGTCCGGAGCTCCTCGTCGAGCTGCCCGGCGGGCGGGTCCGGGACACCTCGGCGCGGATCGCCGAGCGTTTCGGTCCCGCGACGCTGCCCGTGTCCATGGACCGCCGGAAGGAGGAGGGCGAGATGCCGTCCATGACGGCGTACGACTCCGGCCCCCTGGTGGTGTGCGCACCCGGCGGCAACGCCTTCCTGCGGCCCGCCGAGGTCGCCGACCCCGAGGCCTGGCGCCGGGTCCGCGAGACCACCGACCTCGCGGAGGAACTGGACCGGGTGGCACCGTTGCTGGCCGGCGGCGGACTCGACCGGATGATGCGACGGGCCGGCTCCGGAGCCGTACCGGACGGGGCGTACGAGGCGGATCCCCGGCAGTCCTGCCCCGAGCTGGTCGCGCGCGTGGCCGACGGGCTCGGCGCCGGGACGGACGCGGCCGCCCTGTACCTCCAGGTCGCGACGCTGGCCGCACCCACCGACCGGAACGTCCGCAGGTGGAACGGCTGGACGACGAAGCGGCACGCGGAGGTCCGCGCGGAGCTCCTCGCCACCGGCGCGGTTCTGGAGGCCAAGCGGGCACGGGCGGGCCGGACCCTGTTCCTGCCCGGCGAGTGGACCGAGCTGAAGTCCCCGCACCTCCCGCTGGAGAAGGTGAAGCTGGCGGGCCACCGGGTGCGCCCGATGTGGGGCAACCAACTCCGCTCCCCGTTCGTACGGTTGCTGCCGACGGCCCCGCTGCACGAGATGTTCGCGGAGGCGTGGGAGCGGGAGCGGGGGCAGCGGGCCTGACCCTGGCGGCAGGGGCCCGGCCGCGCACGCCGCGCCGGGCCCGCCACCCGCGCACGCCACCCGCGCACGCCACCCGCGCACGCCACCCGCGCACGCCACCCGGGCGTGAGGACGCGGAACCGCCCCGTACGCCGGGGCGTACGGGGCGGTCGGCGAGCGGTCCGCGCGGGGTGGTGCGGCCGGTCAGCCCGCGATCGGTGTCCCGACCGGGGCCGGAGCGTCGGCGGCGGACGTCCGGCCGGCGAGGACCTTCTGGGCGAGGACCCCGAAGACCACGCCGAACGCCGCCCACAGCACGGCCTGGACGGCCAGCGACGCGAGCCTGAACTCCCAGAGCAGCGCGGCGGGGAAGCCCGCCTTGACCGCGTCGTCGTTCGCCGGGAGCAGCGCGAAGGCGACACCGGTCACGACGACGAACCCGGCCGCGGCGACCAGGGTCGCGTTCCAGTTGCCCAGTCGCGGTGCGAGGCGCCGCCCCGCGATCACCGCGGCGAGTCCGAGCAGCACACTGAGCAGGATCATCAGGAAGAACAGGGTGGTGCGCTTCCCGATCGTGTCGGGGTTGCCGACGGCCGGCGGGGTCGCCGGATACTTCAGGAACGGCACGAGGTAGACGGTGGTGAACGCCGCCGCCGCGGTGAGCGCCGCCGTCGCACGAGGGCTGAACCGGCCGATACGGCCGAGCGCGAAGGAGAACGCGAGCGCGGCGATGCCGCCGAGCGCCACCCCGTACACGAGGACACCGGTGGCCAGGCCGAAGGTCGACTGGACGGGGCGGCTGACCGCCTCCTCCTCTTCCTCGGCGGCTTCCGCGGCGGCCGTGCCGCCGTGGCCGGCGTGGGCCTCGGGAGCGGCGTGCGCCTCCTGGGCGGCCTGGGCCTCCTCGACGGCGATCGCACCGTCCACGGGCGGTTCACCCACCACGTAGGCGACGGCGAAGGCGAGGAGACCGGCGATCAGGCCCGCGAGCATGCCACGGACCAGCAGGGATCTGACAGTTGAGGCGTGCATGTGCGTATCGCCTCTCAGTGGCAGGGGAAGCCGAGCAGATGACGACCGTCGTGCACCCACTCGTGCACGTCGGAGCCCGCGATCAGGGAGGTGGCACCCTGCTCGGCGCCCACGAAGTACAGCGCGATCAGCGCGAGAAGGCCGACGAAGAACGCCCAGGGCAGAACGGCCCGGACGGGCAGCGGGGCCGGAACGGCCACGGAAGGGGCGGATGCGGCAGCGGAGACGACAGCCTCGGCCATGATGGAACCTCCTGCGGGAACTCGCGTCCCGGACGGTGGTGCAGGACGACGGTCCACGGGTCTGACTCACCGCGTCACCGCCTTCCGATCGGAAGGGCGGCGCCCGGCTCACAGTGGCGCGACCGTGCCGGGTTCTCACCGGACTTCCGTCTCGCCGTCGTCACGCTGTTCAAATGTCGCCCGACCGTACCGCGCACCTGGTGCGCCGCCAAGGGCGTGAGGCCTGAATCACGTTCGTGCGCCCCCGGGGGGTGCCGAGCCCGGCTCGGGGCGGTCGGCGCGGTCGGCCCGGGGCTACCCTGGGCGCCGCCCCAGGACCCGACCGAGAAGGAAGCCGATGACCCTCCGGCTGACGCTGATCTCCCCCGCCACGAGCGGATCGCCGCGCGACGTCGGGTTCGACGACGACGGCCCCCTCGACCCCGGGGGGATCGCCCGGGCCGAGTCCGTCGCCTCCGCCGTCGACCCGAACTCGCGCGCGTACACCTCGCCCTCGGCGCGCTGCCGCCGGACGGCGGAGGCCCTCGGGCTCTCGGCGGAGGCGGTGACCGCACTCGCCGGCTGTGCCATGGGGCGGTGGCGGGGACAGACCCTCGCGGCCGTCGCCGCCGCCGAGGAGGCGGCGCTCGGCGTCTGGCTGACCGACCCGGCGGCGGCACCCCACGGCGGGGAGTCCTCTCGCGAGGTGCGGATACGGGTCGGGGCCTGGCTCGACGGACTGCGGGCGGGCTCGGGGCGCGTCACGGTCGTCGCCGAACCGGACGTGATCCGCGCCGCCCTCGTCCACGCCCTCGGGGCACCCGACGAGGCGGCAGGGCGGCTCGACGTACGCCCGCTGACCGCCGTGCACCTGAGCGGGCGCGCCGAGCGCTGGAACGTGCGCGTCGGCGACCCGCTCCGGCCCGCATAGGCCCCTTCGGCGGAGGCCCTCCCGGTCAGGCGGCGGGACGCCGCCACTCACGCAGCAGCAGATAGCCCAGGTACGCGCCGCCGACAGCCATCGTGTAGAGGCCGACGGGCAGGTCGTCGAAGAGCGGCAGCTGCTGCGCGGTCAGGTCCGCAAGGACCAGCAGCAGGGCGCCGAGCAGGGTGGACATGACCAGGTGCGGGCCGCCGCTGCGGGTGACCCGCTTGGCGATCTGCGGCGCGGTCAGGGAGATGAACGCGATCGGTCCCGCCACGCTGACGGCTCCGGCGGACAGGACGATCGACAGGGCGACCGCCCAGGTCGCGGTGCGGCCCGGGCGGGCTCCCAGACCGGTGGAGAGGTCGTCGCCCATCTCTCCGATGCTCAGGGGGCGGGCAAGGAGCGCCGCGAACGGCAGGGAGACGAGCAGCACCGTCCAGATGGTCGCCGCGTCGTCCCAGGAGCGGGCGGAGAGGCTGCCGTTGATGTAGGCGGTCAGGGCGCTGGCCTTGTCGCGCTCGACGGCGTACACCACGTACTGGGTCAGCGCGGTCGCCATCGCGGCCACGCCGATGCCGGCCACCACGAGCCGTCCCGGGCTGCGGAACCCGGTGCCGGTGGCGAGGAACACGACCGTCATCGCGAGGATCGCACCGAGCAGCGCGCCGACGGCCACCGGCATGGCGTCGGGCAGGAACAGGGCGGCGGCCGCCGCTCCGGCTCCGGCTCCGGCGCCGAGCCCGATGACGTCCGGACTGCCCAGCGGATTGCGGGTGACGGACTGGAACAGGGCCCCGGACAGGCCGAAGGCGGCGCCGGTGGCGATGGCCACCACGAGCCGCGGGCCGCGCAGCCGGTTCAGGACGAAGGCGTTCTTGCCGGTGGCCTCGCCCGCGAGGGCCGACGGCAGATCGGGCAGGTCGATGCCGAGCCGGCCCATCGACAGCGTGGCCACGGCGGCGGCACAGAGCAGCAGCAGGGAGACCACGGCGGCGATCACGGTGGTACGGCGCACGGGCACGGCGACCCAGGGGCCGATCCGCAGCACACCGCGGCCCGCGGGCCGGGTCGCGCGCGGCTTCGTCGGCTCCGTGCTGTCCGGAGAGTCGATCCGGTCGGCGGTCTTCATCCCGCTCCCCTCATACGGCGAACGGCGAAGAGCAGGGCGGGCGCACCGACGAAGGCGGTGACGACCCCGACCATGAGTTCCTGCGGGCGCAGCACGATCCGGCCGATGACATCGGCGAACAGCAGCAGCGTCGGCCCCGCGAGGGAGGTGAGGAGGATCTGGGCCCGGAAGTCCGCGCCCACGAGCGCCCGGACGACGTGCGGGACGGCGAGGCCGACGAAGGCGATGGGCCCGACGGCCGCCGTCGCGGCCGCGGCGAGCAGCGTCGCCGCGAGCAGTCCGGCGCCCTTGACGCGGGCGGGGCTGATGCCGAGGGAGGCGGCCTTGTCGTCGCCCATGGCCATGGCGTTGAGCCCCGGTGCGAGCAGCAGGGCGAGCAGGAGGCCGGCCGCGGCGAACGGCAGGACCGCCCAGAAGGCGTCGAAGCCGCGGCCGCCGAGCGCGCCCACCACCCAGTAGCGGTACGTGTCGAAGACCCGCGGCCTGGACAGGGCGACGGCCTGGATGAAGGCGGCGAGGACGGCGGAGAGCACCGCGCCGGCGAGCACCAGCCGGACCGGTCCGCCTCCGCCGCCTGCGGTGCCGACGACATGGACGACGACACCGGTCAGGAGGGCGCCGAGGAGGGCCCACCAGATCGTCTCCCGCTGTCCGGAGGCGCCGAGGAACGCGGTCGCGGCGACGATGCTGGCGGACGCGCCCGCGTTGATGCCGAGAAGTCCCGGCTCGGCGAGCGGATTGCGCGTGATGCCCTGCATCAGGGTGCCGGCGACGGCGAGGCAGAGACCCGCGAGCACACCGAGGACGGTGCGGGGGTAGCGGCTCTCGATGACGGTACGGGTGTACTCGTCGCCGCCGCCGGTGACGACCCGCAGGACGTCGCCGGCGGACGTCGGCTTGCTGCCGAACATCACACTGGCGAGGAGCGCCAGGGCGAGCAGGACCAGGCACAGGACGGCGGCCAGGACATGCCGGCCAAGGCCCCGCCGTACGACGGCGGGGCCTTGAGCGGTCTTGGAGAGAGTGGTCACGCTGAGGACCCGTCGTTACTTCCCGGCCTTGGCGACGGCCTTGTCGATCATCGGGAGGTAGCGCTCGATGCTGTACGGCACCGTCAGCGGGTTGATCATCGAGGAGGCGGTGACGAAGGGCGTGTCGTGGCTGTAGACGAGCGCGTTCTTCTTCACGGCCGGGATGGCCGCGTACAGCGGCTGGGCCTCGACGGTCTTACGGGACTTCTCGTCCATGTAGAACGTGAAGGCGATGTCGCTCTTGGCCAGCTTGTTGGCGTTCTCCAGGCCGATGAGGGCGGAGTCGGTGCCCTCGGTCTCCGGGAAGGTGTTCACGATCGGGTCGACCTTGAGGCCCAGCTTGGAGACCATCGCGACGCGCTGCTCCTCGGGCTTGAAGACGCCGAGGGTGCCGGGGCCGGTGTTGTAGATGTACGAGAACGTGACGTTCTTGTACTGGGGGCGGGAGGCGGCCGCGTCGGCGAGCTGCTTCTCGATCTTCGCCTCGAGGTCCTTGGCCTTCTCCGGCTGACCGAGCGCCTTGGAGATGATCTCGATCTGCTGGTCCCAGTTCGTGCTCCACGCCTTCTCGGGGTAGGCGACGGTGGGCGCGATGTCCTTGAGGATGTCGTACTGCTTCTGCGTCAGACCGGACCACGGGGCGAGGATGACGTCGGGCTCGAGCTCGGTGATGGCCTCGATGTCGAGTTCCTCGCCGCCCTTGAACTGCTTGGGCAGCGTGGCGCCGGACTTCGTCACCGCGTCGTGGATCCAGGGGAGGTAGCCGCTCTTGTCGCTGCCCCAGGGGTACTCCTCGATGCCGACCGGGACGTTGCCGAGGGCGATGGCGGTCTCCGCCGAGCCCTGACCGAGCGTCACCACGCGCTTTGGCTTGTCCTTGATGACGGCCGAACCGAGGGCGCTCTTGATGGTCACGGGGAAGGCGCCCGCCGGGGCCTTGCTCGCCGACCCTGCCGCGTCGTCTTTCTTGTCGTCCGAGCCGCACCCGGTCACCATCAGGCCGAGCGAGACCGCGGCGGCGCCCGCCACGAGAACGCGACGGCGAAGGGGGGTGAACACAGAAGGCATGGTGGATCCTTGTCTCCGGGCAGGGGGATGTACGAGGCCCCGACTGACGGCCCCACAGACGGATGTCTGCGGGGCAGCGGCCAACTCGGTGCTTGTTAGGTGAGCCTAACCTATTCCGGCCTGGGGTCGAGCGCCAGGGGGTGCGCTCGCGATGTGATCGACACGGCAGCCGGCTCGGGCCCCTACGGCGCGACGGCCTTCCGCAGGGTCCGCAGGCACAGGGAGAGGGCCGTGTGCTTGGGGATGCACTGGTCGCGCGCCTGCATCCAGGCGGCGTAGAGCAGGGCCCACAGGACGTCCTGGAGCCAGCTGACGTCGACCTCGGGGTCGAGCGTTCCGTCCTTCTGGCCGCGCCGGATGAGGGCGAGCAGGGCCAGGTCGGCCGCGGACTCCTCCTCGATTCCGGACCACGCGACGAACTGCGGTACGTCGTACAACAGCAGCAGGCGGTCGCCGAGTTCGAAGTACTCCAGACAGAGCCGCTCCAGCGCCTCGGGCGCCGGCCCGTCGTCGAGCCGCGCCCGGTCGGCCGCCGCGGCGACCCGGTCGCGCACGTCCGTGCCGATCGCGGCGAGCAGGTCGGAGCGCTCGGGGAAGTAGCGGTGGACGGTGGTCCGTCCCACCCCGGCCGCCTCGGCGACATCGCCGAGCGAGGCGCTGTGGTCGGCCGTGAGTACGGAGACGGCGGCGTCGAGGATCGCACGCCGGGTGCGGGCGCGGGTGGCGCTCTCACGGGTGGCCGCGCCGTGCGCGGAAGTGTCGTCGGACCCCATGCGCACACGGTAACCCCTCATACCGTTTGGGAAACCCTTTGACCTTTCTGGAACAGGGGTGTTCCATTGTGGGTATGTCATCCTCCATCGCGCCTCGCCTGAGCGTCCTGTGGTCCTTCGCCCGCCCGCACCGGCGCACCCTGGTCAAGGGCCTCGCCCTCGCCCTGGTCGCCTCCGCCCTGGGCCTCGCCACGCCCATGGTCACCAAGCACGTGCTCGACGCACTGGGCAGCGCGTCCTCCCTCACCGGACCCGTGGCCGCGCTCGTCGTGCTGCTCGTCGTCGGCGCCGCGGTGTCCTACTGGCAGTGGACCCTGCTCGGGGCGCTGGGGGAGCGGGTGGTCCTCGACGCCCGCGAGTCGGTCGTGCGGCGCTTCCTGCGCGCCACCGTGCCCGGCGTCACCAGGAGCCCCACCGGTGAACTCGTCACCCGCGTCACCTCCGACACCGTGCTGCTCCGCGAGGCCGCCGCCTCCTCCTTCGTCGGCCTGATCAACGGTGCGGTGATGCTGGTGGGCAGCCTCGTCCTCATGGGCTTCCTCGACCTGGTGCTGCTCGCCACCACGATGGCCGCCGTCGCCCTGGTCGGCGTGGTCTTCGGACTCCTCATGCCCGGCATCGCCCGGTCGCAGAAGCAGGCCCAGGAGCACGTGGGACGGCTCGGCGGCGTCCTCGAAGGCACGCTGCGGGCGATCCGTACCGTCAAGGTCAACCGGGCCGAGGAGCGCATGACCGAGCGGATCCTCGCCGACGCGCGCGCCTCGGCCGAGTACGGGGTCCGGGCCGTCCGCCGCGAGGCGCTGGCCTGGACGACCGCCTGGTCGGGCGTCAACCTGGCCATCATCGCGATCCTCGCCGTCGGCGCCTGGCGCGTCGGCGAGGGGCGGCTCGAGGTCTCCGGCCTGATCGCCTTCCTCCTCTACACCTTCGCCCTGATGGACCCGATCACCGAGCTCAGCCAGAACATGACCGCCCTCCAGTCCGGCATCGCCGCCGCCGAACGCATCCGGCAGGCCGACGCCCTGCCGTCCGAGGAGACCTCACCGTCCGAGGGGACCTCACCCTCCGCGGGGACCGGCGTCGGCACACCCGTCAGGGAAGCCCGGGAACTCCGGGAACACCACGCACGCGACCGCCTTCAGGACCTCCGCGACGACGTGCCCGTCCTGGAGCTGAGGAACGTCACCGCGGCCTACGGCCCGGACGCCGAGCCGGCCGTACGCGACATCGACCTCGTCATCCCCCGGCGCGGCCACACCGCCGTCGTCGGCCCCTCGGGCGCGGGCAAGACCACCCTGCTCTCGCTGGTCCTGCGGTTCCTGGAGCCGACCGGCGGCGAACTGCTCCTCGACGGACGGCCGTACCGCGACCACTCCCATGCCGACATCCGGGCCCGCCTCGCCTACGTCGAGCAGGACACCCCCGTCGTCCCCGGCACGATCCGCGACAACCTGCTGCTCGCCCGGCCCGACGCCACGACGGAGGAACTGCGGCGCGTCCTGCACGACGTACGGCTCACGGAGAAGGTCGACGCCCTGGAGGAGGGTCTTGACACGCCCCTCGCCACCGCGAACGTGTCGGGCGGGGAGCGGCAGCGCATCGCCCTGGCCCGGGCGCTGCTCGCCACCCCCGACGTACTGCTCCTCGACGAGGCCACCGCCCAGCTCGACGGTCTGACCGAGGCGGCCGTGCAGGAGTGCGTCCGCTCCCGTGCGGACACCGGCGCCGTGGTGACGATCGCGCACCGCCTGTCGACGGTGATCGACGCGGACACCATCGTCGTCATGGAGGCGGGCCGGGTCCGCGCGCGGGGCCGGCACGAGGAACTGCTCGTGTCGGACACCCTCTACCGCGACCTGGTCGAGTCCCTGCGGATCGCCGCCGTCACCGGCGCCCCCGTGACCTGAGCGCCCCCGTCCGGCGGGGCGGCCGGCCGCCGCACCTCATGGGCGACGGCCGCCACGTGCCCCTCGGAGAGGAGCACGTCGGTGAGCCGGAGCGCGGAGGCCGGGGCGGGGGCGAGGCCCGTCCCCACATAGGGGTCCACGGCGCCCCGGACCAGGGCCACGCCCGTCGCCTTGAGCGCGGCCTCCTTCCGTGCCCAGCAGCGGGCGAAGGCGCCCGCGCGGGCGTTCACGGGAAGAGCCGCCAGTTCCGCCCGCTCACGCGGATGGAGGGCGGACCCCACGTCGCGCACCACGCCGTCGGCCGGCACCGTCTCCACGTCGACGCCCACCGGCACCGACGCCACCGCCACCAGGACCCGGTCGCCCGCGTGGGAGAGCGAGAAGTGCACGTCGCCGTGGTCCGGCAGGTGGGGCTTGCCGTGCGGTCCGCCGCACCCGGCGCAGGGCAGGCGCGCGAAGGCCAGCCGGTCGGGCCGGGCGCCCACGCGCTCGGCCAGGACCAGGCGCAGCAGCACGTGGGCGACCAGGTACCGGTCGGCGTCGGCCGGGCGGCGGAAGGCGCGCGACCGGGCCGTCTCCGCGGCGTCGAGCAGCGGGGCGAGCGCGCGGGCGGACGCCGTGTTCGGGTGGACGGCGACGGCCACCACCCCGGGATGGCCCGGCAGTTCCTCGTAACGCACGGGACGGCTCAGAAGACCCGGTCGGTCGTCGTGACGACCGCGCACCGGCCCGCGGCCCACTCGAGGGCCATGCGGTGCTCCCGCTCGGAGAAGTCGGCCACGGCGTCGGCGACGACGAAGGCCTGGATGTCCTGCATCCACGCGTCGCACGCGGTCATCAGGACGCCGATGTGCGCGTACACGCCGGTGACGACCAGCTGGTCGCGGCCCTGCTCGCGCAGCTGCTCCAGGAGGTCGGTGCGGACGAAGGCGCTGTACTTCCACTTCGTCAGGAGCGTGTCGCCGGGCTCGGGGGCGACGGCGTCCACGATGGCGACGGCGTGCGGGTCGGCCGGCACCCCCGGCCCCCAGAAGTCCTGCTGGAGGCCGCGCTGTTCGGGCGTCTGGCCACCGGGCTGGGCCGTGTAGACGACGGGCACACCGAGCCGGGCGGCCTCCTTCCGGAGCCGGTCGAGGTTGGCGAGCAGGGCGGTGAGCGGCTCGGCCTCGGCGTCGAACGGGGTGAGGAAGTGGTTCTGCAGGTCGTGCACGAGGAGCACGGCCCGGTCCGGGTCGACGGTCCACTCCACCCGGTTGGCGGGGAGCTCGCCGGGGCGGGGCATGGGGTAGGGCGCGACGGTGGGCAGGGTCATGACGGTTCCGTTTCGGCGGGTGCTGGTGCTGTTGCTGTGGCGGGTGAGCTGGTCGGGGTTCGATGAAGCCGGTGCGGCGGCGTACGGGTCAGGTCCCGGGCGCGGTCCGGGCGCGCAGGTCCTTCTTGGACACCTTGCCGACCCCGGTCGTGGGGAAGGCCTCCACGAAGACGATCCGGTCGGGCACCTTGAAGGCGGCGAGCCCCCGGTCCCGGACGAACCGCTTCAGCGCGAGCGCCCCGACCGCGGGGGCGTCGGCGCGCGGGATCACGTACGCGCAGCTCCGCTCGCCGAGGTACGGGTCGGGCTCGGCCACCACGTTGGCGTCGTGCACCGACGGGTGGGCCAGCAGGTGGTTCTCCACCTCCTCGGCGGCGATCTTCTCGCCGCCCCGGTTGATCTGGTCCTTGGCGCGCCCCTCGACCACGAGATGGCCGCCCGGGGTGACCCGGACGAGGTCGCCGGTGCGGTAGAAGCCGTCCGCGGTGAAGGCGCGGGCGTTGTGCTCGGGCGCGTTCCAGTAGCCGCGGACGGTGTACGGGCCGCGGGTCAGCAGATGACCCGTCGTGCCCTCCGGCACGTCCTCGTCCTCGTCGTCCACGACCCGGATCTCGTCGTCGGGCGAGATCGGCCGGCCCTGGGTGGTGACGATCGTCTCCGTGTCGTCGTCGAGCCGGGTGTAGTTGACCAGGCCCTCGGCCATCCCGAAGACCTGCTGGAGGGTGCAGCCGAGCGCCGGCTTGACCCGCCGGGCGGCCTCCTCGCCGAACTTCGCCCCGCCCACGAGCAGGACGTCGAGGCTGGAGAGGTCGTAGGCCGACGTGGCGGCGGCGTCGGTCCAGACGAGCGCGAGCGGCGGCACGAGACCGGTGATCGTGACGCCCTCGTCCTGGATCAGCGGGAACGCCACGTCGGGCGCGGGCCGGGGGCACATCACCACGCGGCCGCCGGCGTACAGGGCGCCGAGGGAACCGGGGGAGGAGAGCGGGAAGTTGTGGGCGGCGGGCAGTACGCAGAGGTACACGGAGGTCTCGTCGACACCGCAGATCTCGTTGGAGCCGCGCAGCGAGTAGATGTAGTCGTCGTGCGTCCGGGGGATGAGCTTGGGCACGCCGGTGCTGCCGCCGGAGAGCTGGAGGAACGCCAGTTCGGACGGAGCGGGTCCGGTGAGGGGCACCGGCTCGGCGGGGACGTCGGCGAGCGCTTCGAACGGCCCGGCGTCCCCGCCCACGACGAACACGTGGCGGAGCGAGGGCGTCCGGGCGAGCACGGTGGTGGCGAGGGCGCGGTGGTCGAAGCCCGCGTCCTCGCCCGGGATCACGTAGGCGACCGCTTCGGTGAAGGAGCTGAAGTAGGAGATCTCCGACTCGCGGTGGGCGGGCAGCGCGAAGACCGGCAGCGCGCCCAGCCGGAAGAGGGCGAAGATCACCTCGAAGAACTCGGCGACGTTGGGGAGTTGGACGACGACCTTGTCGCCGTGACGGATGCCGCGGGCGGCGAGCCCGGCGGCGAGCCGGTCGGCGCGGAGGTCCAGCTCTCCGTAGGTCCAGGCGCGGCGGGTACCGTCCGGGCCCGCGTGGTCGACCACGGCGACGCGGTCGGGGTGGGCCTCGGCCCGCGCGCGGAGCACGGCGCCGAAGGTCTCGCCCCGCCACCAGCCGGCCGCGCGGTAGCGCTCCGCGAACTCGGCGGGCCAGGTGGGCGCGGTGGTGTCCGCCAGGGCCGGGCCCGGAGCCGTGTCCGGGGCGGTGTCCTGAGCCGTGTCCGGGGCGGCGGGCCGGGTCGGTGCGGTCACAGCTCGGCTCCCACGGCGTTCAGGAAGGTACGGAACTTGGCGGCGGTCTCTGCGGTCTCGGCCTCGGGCACGGAGGCGGAGACGATGCCGGCCCCCGCGTACAGGCGCAGGGTGCGGCCCTCGGCCTCGGCGCAGCGGATGGTGACGACCCATTCGCCGTTGCCCTCGGCGTCGCCCCAGCCGACGATGCCGGTGAAGAACCCCCGGTCGAAGGGCTCGGTCTCGCGGATCACCTGTCTCGCGAGCGGTGTCGGGGTGCCGCAGACCGCCGGGGTGGGGTGGAGCGCGGAGGCGATCTCCAGGGCCGACACCTCCGGTCGTGCGAGGGTTCCGGTGACGGTGGTGGAGAGGTGCCACATGGTGGCGGTGCGGATCAGCGAGGGCCGGGCCGGCACCTCGATGGCGGAGCAGTACGGGGCCATCACCTGGTGCACGGCGTCGACGACCACGGCGTGCTCGTGGAGGTCCTTGGCGGACTCGAGGAGGGCCGCGGCGCGGCGGACGTCCTCGGCGAGGTCGTCGCTGCGGGGGATGGAGCCGGCCAGCGGGTTGGAGACCAGTCGGTCGCCGCGGCGGGAGACCAGCAGTTCGGGGCTGGCGCCGAGCAGCGTGCGGTCGGGGCCGGTGGGCAGCGCGAAGGTGTAGCCGGCCGGGTCGCGGCGGGCGAGCCGCTGGACCATCGCGGCGAGGTCGAGCTCGTCGGGCCCCGTCACCTCCAGGGTGCGGGCGAGGACCACCTTGCTGAACTCGCCGTTCCACATGCGGTCGACGGCGGAGGCGACCCCCTTGGCGTACACCTCGGGGTCCGGTTCCGGCCGGACCGACCAGGCGACGGCCGGGGGCTCGGCGGCGGGCAGCGCGACCAGCGGGTCGTACGCGAGGGCCGGTCCGGTGCGTACGGTCTCGGGTATGACGAGCGCGGCGGGGGCGTGCTGTTCGAAGGGGAGGGCGCCGATGACGACCGGGGCGGCCCGGCCGTCGGAGCGGGCCTTCCGCAGGGCGTCGGTCACCCGCTCGGCGACCGGGGCGGTGCCGGGCGGGACCTCCCGCTGGACGCCGTGGGCGAGCAGGGTCCGGGTGGGGGTGGCGAGGAATCGGTCGCCCCGGCGGAAGGCGTCGAGCAGCGCGGTGGCGGCTCCGACGGAGGAGTGGGGGTCTGCGGGCGCGGACGTGTGCGCGGCGACCTGGTGGACCGTCGACACGGGGCTCCTTGGTTTCGGTCTGAGGGGTGGGGGGTCGGAGGGCGGGTTCGTGCGGGGCGGGCGGGCGGCGAGGGCCGGCCCGTCATCGCAGGGTGGCGCCGCCGTCGACGTAGATGTCCTGCATGGTGATGTGGCGGGCCCGGTCGGAGGCGAGGAAGACGACGGTCTCCGCGATGTCCTCCGGGTCGGCGATGCGGCCCAGCGGGATGCCGGTGCGGTGGCTGGTGACGTCCCCCGCGATCACGCGCTGCGGGCCGGAGGGCCCGTCCCAGAGGGCGCGCTGCATGGGGGTGTCGGTGGAGCCGGGGCAGACGGCGTTGCAGCGGACGCCCCGGGCGGCGACTTCGAGCCCCAGACACTTGGTGAAGGCGACGGCCGCCGCCTTGGAGGCGGCGTAGGCGCTCATTCCGGAGCGGGGGATGCCGGCGGCGTTGGAGGCGACCGTCACCATGGAGCCGGAGCCCCGGGCGGCCATTCCGGTGACCACGGCCCGGGACAGGTGGAAGACGCCCGTCGTGTTGACCGCGAAGACCTCCGCCCAGTCCTTGTCCGTCATGGCCAGGGCGGGTCCGGTCCTGAGGACTCCGGCGACGTTCACGAGGATGTCGACCGGGCCGAGTTCGCGCTCGACGCGGCCCACGGTCCGGGTCACGTCGTCCCCGTCGGTGACGTCCAGGGAGTAGGGGACGACCGCTCCGGTGGTCCGGTTCCGCTCTCCGTCGTGGTCCCCGGTGAGCCGCGCGACGCTCTCGGCGAGCGCGCCGGCCGCGCGGTCGGTCGCCGCGACGGTGGCGCCCCGTGCGGCGAGCGCGTGCACGACGGACTCGCCGATGCCCTGCGCGGCGCCGGTGACGAGGGCCACGCGGCCCCCGAACTCACCACGGGGTCTGCTGCGTTCAGTCACAATACCTCCTTGACTTAGGTAAGCCTAACCTAAGTCGTATGAATTACCCATGGGCTTGCCGGGGCGGCGGCCCACGGGCCGCCGCCGGCTTCGGAGTTCCGAACGGGCCTCCGTCACACCCGAGGTGACGGGCCGTCCGTCACTGCCCGCAGCGCCCCGTCCAGGAGCGGACCGATCTCCTGCAGAGCCTCCGGCGCCATCAGCTCGTCATGACCGCGGTCGAGGACGTGCTCGGTGAGGACCCCGTCCACGTACGCGGGCCACACCAGCCCCGGCGTCTCCCCGGCCGGAGTCGTCCGCGCGGCCGTGAAGAACAGGACGTCGCCGCGGAAGCGCCGGGTGCGGCTGCGGGAGAGGAGCCGTACACAGTGCACGTTGGTCTCCACGACCGCGTGCAGCAGTGCGTCGTCGAAGCCGGCGAGCAGGCCCTGGCTGTCCCGGATCGCGGCCACGGCCTCCTCGCGGGAGACGGCCCCCCGCCCGCCGGCCTCCGTGCCGAGTCCCGCCACGGAGAGCAGGAAGCCGTTCTCCTCCTGTTCGAGCCGCTCGCGCCACTCCGGACCGTCGAGGTACGACCAGTCGTCCCGCTCCGGCGGGTAGGCGTCGAGGAGCGCGAGGAACGCGACCTCCTCACCACGCTCCTGGAGCATCGCCGCGAGGGTGTGCGCCACCGTCCCGCCGAAGGAGTACCCGGCGAAGTGGTACGGCCCCCGGGGCTGCACCCCGCGGATCTCCGTCAGGTACCGCTCGCACAGCTCCGCGACGTCCGCCGCGTCCGGCAGCTCCCCGGCGAGACCGGGGGACTGGACGCCGTACACCGGCCGGTCCGCGTCGAGATGACGCAGCAGGCCCGTGTACTGCCAGCTGAACCCGGAGGCCGGGTGGAAGCAGAACAGGGGTGCCCTGGAGCCCCGCTCCCGCAGCGGGAGCAGCACCCGCAGCGCGTCGCGGCGCGAGTCCGACCCGATCCGGGCCGCCACGTCCGCGACCGTCGGCGCCGACATGACCGTGCCCACCTGGACGGGGACGCCCAGCTCGTCGCGGATGCGGCCGACGAGCCGCATCGCGAGCAGCGAGTGCCCGCCCAGCTCGAAGAAGTTGTCCTCGACGCCGACCCGCTCCAGGCCGAGCACCTCCGCGAAGATCCCGCACAGCAGCTCCTCGCGGGCGTCCTTCGGCGGCCGCCCGACGCCCGCGTCCGCGAACACCGGGGCGGGCAGCGCGACACGGTCCACCTTTCCGTTCACGGTCAGGGGCAGCGCGGGCAGCTCGACGAACGCCGACGGGACCATGAACTCCGGCAGGGTCGTGGCCAGTCGGGTCCGCAGCGCGGCCGTGACGGCCTCCGGGTCCGTACGGTCCGCCTCCGAGGCCGGCACCGTGTACGCCACGAGCCGCTTCACCCCGTTCGCTCCCGTGTGCACGACCACCGCGGCGGCTGCCACCTCGGGCGCGGCGGCGAGCGCCGACTCGATCTCGCCCAGCTCGATCCGGAATCCACGGATCTTGACCTGGTGGTCCGCCCGGCCCAGGTAGTCGATCCCGTCGTCCTCGCGCCAGCGCACGAGGTCGCCGGTGCGGTACATCAGCGTGCCCGGCGCGCCGAACGGATCGGCGACGAACCGCTCCGCCGTCAGCGCCGGCCGCCCGAAGTAGCCGCGCGCGAGACCCGCACCCGCGAGGTACAGCTCGCCCGGCACCCCGCGCGGCACCGGCCGCAGCGCGCCGTCGAGCACGTACGCCCGGGTGTTGTGGATCGGCCTGCCCACGCAGGAGGTGGCACTGCCGCCGACGTCGGCCCCGAGGGCGTTGATCGTGTACTCCGTGGGCCCGTACAGGTTGTAGCCCATCGTGCCCTCGGTCTCCGCGATCAGCGACCACAGCGAGTCGGGCACCGCCTCGCCGCCGAGCAGCACCAGCGCGGGACGGTGCCGCCCCTCGTCCAGAAGGCCCGCGTCGACCAGCTGCTGACCGTACGAGGGGGTGACGTTGACGACGTCGATGCCGACCCGGTCGTAGTGCGCGGTCAGCGCCGCCGGGTCGAGCCGCAGCTCCTCGCCGATGACGTGCACCTCGTGCCCGTCGACCAGCCAGAAGAACTCCTCCCACGACATGTCGAACGCGAACGACACGGTGTGCGCGACCCGCATCCGGCGCCCGCCCGCCAGCTTCACCGCGGGCTCGAAGATCCGCTCCCGGTGGTTCAGCAGCATGTTGACCAGACCCGAGCCCGGCACGACCACCCCCTTGGGGCGGCCCGTCGAACCCGAGGTGTAGATCAGGTACGCCGGATGCCGGCCGTCGCGCGGAGCCGACAGCTCCTCCTCCGCCACCGGCCCGCCCGGCAGCGAGGCCAGCTCCGCGACCGTCGCCGGGTCGTCGAGGACCAGCGGCGGCACGCCCGCCACCACCGGCACGCGCCCCGACACGGCCGAACTCGTGACCAGGCACAGCGGGCCCGCGTCCTCGACCATCGCGGCCAGCCGGTCCACCGGGTGGTCCAGGTCGAGCGGCAGATACGCCGCCCCCGCCTTGAGCACCGCGAACAGCGCGACCACGAACTCCGCCGAGCGCGGCAGCCCCAGGGCCACCGTCCGCTCCGGGCCGGCGCCACGCCCGAGCAGCGCGCGGGCCAGCCGGTTCGCCCGCTCGTCCAGCTCCGCGTAGCTCAGCCGCTCGTCCCCGAAGACGAGCGCCGTGGCGTCCGGAGCCAGCGCGGCCTGCTCGGCGAACAGCTCGATGAACGACACGTCCGGCAGCGCGTGCCCCGTGTCGTCGCCGAGCGCGAGGAGCCCGGCGCGCTCGGCGCTCTCCAGGGTGCGCAGCCGGCCGACCGGCGTCGCGCCGCCCGCCGCGAACTGCTCGACGAGCAGCCGCAGCCGGCCCGCCAGCTCCTCCGCCGTCCCCCGGTCGTACAGGTCGGGACGGTAGGCCAGGCTGAGTTCGAGCGAGCGGTCGGGCGTGACGGCGAGGGTCAGCGGATAATGCGTGCCGTCCACGCTGTGCGTCCAGCCGATCTGGTGCCGCTCCACGGCCTCCTCGCGGGCCGTGTCGTCCAGGGGCGTGTTCCGGAACACGTACAGCGTGTCGAAGAGCTGCCCGACCCCGGCGGCCTGCTGGATCCGGCCCAGGCCCAGGTAGTGATGGGGCAGCAGCTCCGCGTGCTCGCCCTGCGTCCGGACCAGCAGCTCGCGCAGCGTCTCCGAGGGACGCAGCGTCACCCGGAACGGCAGCGTGTTCATGAACATGCCGATCATCTGGTCGACCCCCGGCACCTCCGCCGGACGCCCCGAGACCGTCGCGCCGAACACCACGTCGTCCCGCCCGGTCATCCCGGACAGGGACAGCGCCCACGCCGCCGAGAGCACCGTGTTCAGGGTGACGCCGCAGCCCCGGGCGAACGCCCGCAGCCGGTCGCTGGTCTCCTCGCCGAGCGCGATGTCCACGACCTCGGCGGTCACCGGCTGACGCGCCGGATCCGCCGGCGCCACCAGCGTCGCCTGGTCCAGGCCCGACAGATGGTTCCGCCAGGCGGTCAGCGCCGCCTCCGTGTCCGTGCCGGCGAGCCACCGCAGATACGCGCGGTACGGAGTGACCGGCGGCAGCACCTCGGCGCGACCGCCCGCCCCGTACAGCTGGAACAGCTCCTCGAAGAAGAGCGACTCCGACCAGCCGTCGGTGAGGATGTGGTGCTGCGTCACACAGAGCATCCACCGGTCCTCGGCGCACTTCAGCAGGGTCACCCGCATCAGCGGCGGCGCCGACAGGTCGAACCGCGTCGCCGCGTCCTCCAGCGAGAACGCCCGCTGCGCCTCGTCCTGACCCGCCCGGTCCAGATCCGTCAGATCCCTTACGTCCCAGGGCAGCTCCCACGCGGCGGGCACCACCTGCACCGGACCCGCCAGGCCCTCGTGCCAGAACGCCGAGCGCAGGTTCGGGTGCCGCCGCAGCATCGCGTCGAACGCGGCGCGCAGCGCGGCCGTGTCCACCGCGTGCCGCAGCTCCACGAAGTTCTGCATCAGATACACGTCGAGCGCGCGGTCGTCGTACTGCGCGTGGAAGTACAGCCCCTCCTGGAGCGGCGCCAGCGGCAGCACCTCCCCGGCCCCCGGGAACACCCGGCCGAGGAGCGCACGCCCGGCCTCGTCCAGCTCCACCAGCGGCCCGTCCGCGTCCGCGACGGTCCGCGCCGACGCCTGCTCCTCCGGCGTGCGCGCCGCGACCGCGAGCCCCGCCACCGTCCGCTGCTCGAACACATCGCGCGGGGTGAGGACCAGGCCCTCCTTGCGGGCCCGCGTCACCAGCCGGATCGACACGATGCTGTCGCCGCCCAGGGCGAAGAAGTCGTCGTCCACCCCGACCGAGCGCAGCCCGAGCACCTCGGTGAACACCCGGCACAGGGCCTCCTCCCGCTCCCCGCTCGGGGCCCGTGACGCGGGCGTGGCGCCGAGGACGGGCGCGGGCAGCGCGGCCCGGTCCAGCTTGCCGTTCACGTTGAACGGCAGCGCGTCGAGCACCACCACCGCGGCCGGAACCATGTAGTCGGGCAGTACCCCGGCCAGCTCCGCGCGGACCGCGGCCGGCTCCGCGGAACCGGTCACATAGCCGACGAGCCGCTTCACTCCGGGCGTGTCCTCGCGGACCACGACCGCCGCCGCGTCGACCCCGGCCACCGCCGCGAGCGCCGACTCCACCTCACCCGGCTCGATCCGGAAACCGCGGATCTTCACCTGGTCGTCGGCACGGCCCAGATACTCCAGCTCGCCGTCCGCCCGCAGCCGCGCCAGGTCGCCCGTGCGGTACATCCGCGTCCCCGGCGGCCCGAACGGGTCGGCCACGAACCGCTCGGCGGTCAGCGCGAACCGGCCCAGATAGCCGCGCGCCGTGCCGTGCCCCGCGAGGTACAGCTCGCCCGTCGTTCCGGCGGGCACCGGCCGCAGCGCCGCGTCCAGGAGGTACGCGCGCGTGTTGCCGATCGGCCGCCCCACCACCGGGGTGGCGCTGTCGGCCAGGTCGGCCGCGAGCGCGTCCACCGTGTACTCGGTCGGGCCGTAGAGGTTCACCGACATGACCCCGCTCGCCGCCCGCACCGCGGACCACAGCGCCTCGGGCACCGCCTCGCCGCCGAGCAGCAGCAGCGCCGGACGGTGCCGGGCCGGATCGAGCAGACCCCAGTCGAGCAGCCCGAGCGCGTACGTCGGGGTGACGTCCATCGTGTCCACCCGGTGCTCCCGCACATACCCGACGACGAACTCGGCATCCCTGCGGCCCACCTCGTCGAGCACGTGCAGCTCGTGCCCGGCCACCAGCCAGAACAGCTGCTCCCACGAGGTGTCGAAGCTGAACGAGGCCGTGTGCAGCGCCCGCAGGGTCCGTCCGCCGGTCGCGTCGACCACGGGGCCGAAGACCTCGGCGACGTGGTTGGCGTACAGGTTGGACAGACCGCCGTGGGTGAGGACCACGCCCTTGGGGCGCCCGGTCGAACCCGAGGTGTAGATGACGTACGCCGGGTGCCCGTCCGCGATCCCGGGCGCCGCGAACTCCGCCGGGAAGGCGCCGAGCGCGGCGGCCGTCTCCGGGGCGTCGAGCACGATCCGCTCCGGACCGTCCCCGGCCGGCGGCAGCAGCGGCACCGCCCGTGCGGTGGTGAGCACGAACGCCGGATCCGCGTCCTCGATCATCAGACCCAGCCGGTCCGCCGGGTAGTCCAGGTCCAGCGGCAGATAGGCGCCTCCCGCCTTGAGCACGGCCAGGATCGCCACCACCGTCTCCGCCGAACGCGGCACGGCGAGCGCCACCACGGACTCCGGCCCCACCCCGCGCGCCGCGAGGAGCCCCGCGAGCCGCGCGGCCCGCCCGTCGAGCTCGGCGAAGGTCAGCGAGGACTCCCCGCAGACCACCGCCGTCGCCTCCGGCGTCCGCGCCGCCCGCTCGGTGAACACATCCGCCACCGTGCCACCGGGCACGTCCCGGACCGTCCCCGGCCAGCTGCTCCGGACCCGCTCCAGCTCCGCGGCCGGCAGCAGTTCGAGCGCGCCGACCGCCGTACCGGGCTCGGCCGCGATCCGGTCCAGAACGTGCGCGAGCCGGTCCGCGACGAGCCCCGCCGCCCGTGCGTCGAACACGTCCGGCCGGTACTCGAGCCGCAGCTCCGCCCGCTCGTCCAGCGACACCGCGAGGGTCAGCGGGTAGTGCGTGGCGTCCTCCGCCTCGACACCCGTCACGCGCACCCCGGCCGCGACCGTCTCGCGCGCCGACGGGTCCACCGGGTAGTTCTCGATCACGACGAGCGTGTCGAACAGCTCGCCGCCGCCGGCCTGCCCCTGGATCAGCCGCAGCCCCAGGTGGTGGTGGGCGAGGAGGGCGTTCTGCTCGTCACGGAAGCGGCGGACCAGCCCCTCCACGGACTCCTCGGGCCGGGTGGCGAGCCGCACCGGAACCGTCGTGATGAACAGGCCGAGCATCGACTCGACCCCCGGTATCTCGTCCGGACGGCCCGACACCGTCAGACCGAACACCACGTCCCGGCGCCCCGTCAGACCGCCGAGCAGCAGCCCCCACGCGCACTGGATCAGCGTGCTCGGCGTCGTACCGAGCCGCCGCGCCGCCGCCGTCAGCCGGTCCGTGGCGGCCGCCGACAGCTCCAGGGCGTGCACCCCCGGCCGCACCGGCGCCCGCGCCGGGTCCGGCGCCGCGACCAGCGATGCCTCCTCGACCCCGGAGAGCGCCGACCGCCAGGCCGCCTCCGCCGCCGGCGTGTCCTGCTCCTTCAGCCACTTCAGGTACGCGCGGTACGGGCGTACCGCCGGAAGTCCCGAAGCGTCCCCGTCGGCCGCGTACAGCGCGAGCAGGTCACCCACGAGCAGCGGCATCGACCAGCCGTCGACCAGGATGTGATGGACCGTGATCACCAGCCGGTGGTCCTCGTCGGCCAGGCGAGCGAGGACCAGCCGCAGCAGCGGCGGCCGGTGCAGCGCGAACCGCCGCGCCAGCTCGGCCCGCCGCAGCCCGGCGAGCCGCTCCCCGGCCGAGGCGCCCGTCAGCGGCGCGCCGTCGGCGCCCCTCGCCCCCGGCTCCGACAGATCGACCCGCTCGACCCCGAACGTCACCTCCGCCGGCACGAACTGCACCGGCTGGGGAACCCCCTCGTGCCAGAAACCGGCCCGCAGGTTGGGGTGCCGGCGCAGCAGCGCCACCGCCGCCCGCTCCAGGCGCCCCGCGTCCACCGGCCCGGCCAGACCGACCGACACCTGCACGGTGTACACGTCGGCGCCCTCACCGTCGTAGACGGAGTGAAACAGCATGCCCTGCTGCAGGGGGGACAGCGGCAGCATGTCCTCGATACGAGCCTGCGTCACTGCTGGGCCCTCCACATCTCTTCGAGCATGGTGATCTGGTTCTGGTCGAGGTCGAGCAGGTCGAGGTCGGACGGCGTGTGACCGGCGGACGAACCGCCGGCCGCCCAGGCGGCGAGCAGGTCGAGGGCGGCGAGCCAGCCGTCCGTCAGCTCGCCCACGGTGTTCTGGGAGACGGCCCCGCCCGCCCAGACGAAGGTGGCGGCGAGCTCGGGACCGTCCGGGCCGTTCTCGACCTCCGCGTCGACCGCCAGCGGATGGGAGAGCGGCATGTCCGGATCCGGCCGTACGGCGAGCGCGTCGGCCTCCGCCGCCGGACCCCACACGGACTGGGTCCGCGCGGTCTGCCGGCCGAGGTAATTCCACAGGATCTCGGGGCCGGCCCCCCGCTCGAACAGCCCTGCCGTGGCCGCGTTCGCGTACCGCAGCAGCCCCGCACCGATCCCGCCGTCCGGAACGCCCCGGACCCGCTCCTTGATCTCCTTCAGGGCCGCCCCCGCGTCCTGCGCCCCGGCGGCGACGGCGGCCGGGTCGTAACCGTCGGCGGTGAGCCGCAGCGGGTAGACGCTGGTCAGCCAGCCGACCGTCCGCGTCAGATCGGCGCCGGGCACGAGATCCTGCTCCCGCCCGTGCCCCTCCAGATCCACGGTCAGCCCGTCCGCCGGGCGCCCCGCCCGCGCCGCCCAGTCACCCACGGCCAGCGCGAGCGCGGTGAGCAGCGTGTCGTTGACCGTGCCGTGGAAGGCCTGCGGCACCGACGACAGGAGCGGCTCGGTCCGTTCGGCCGAAAGCCGGACGGTCAGCCGCCTGGCCGTCGCCACCGTGTCCCGCGCCGGGTCCAGGGGCCGATCGGTCAGCAGCCGCGCCCCCGGCGCCGCCGCCTCCAGCCACCGGTCCAACTCGGCCGCCCGCCGCCCGCCGTGCGCCTCGGAGAGCAGCCCCGCCGTCCAGGTGCGCAGCGCGGTCGGCACGGGTTCGAGCGCGGGCGCCTTCCCTGCCGACGCGGCCTCCCAGGCCGCCCGCAGGTCCGGCAGCAGGATCTGCCAGGACACCTCGTCCACCACCAGGTGGTGGGCGACGAGCAGCAGCCTGCCCGGTTCACCGGGCCCGGCGTCGAGGTGCACGGCCCGCACGGTGGCCCCGGACTCCGGGTCCAGCTCGCCGGCGGCGCCGTCCGACACGCGGCCGACCAGCTCCCGCAGCGCCCCGGTGGTGAGCCCGGACGCGTCGACGGTACGCAGCACCGAGGCGGCCGGCACGGAACCGGCCGGGGCCACCTCCGCGCTCCACACTCCGGGCCGCGACACGGTCAGCACCTGCCGGAGCCCGTCGTGGAGGTCGAGCACCGCCTGAAGAGCGGTCACGAGATCGGAGCGCCGGACCCCGGCGGGCACCAGGACCAGACGGGCCTGGCAGAACCGGCGGAACGGGCCGCCGCGCTCGGCGAACCACCGTGCCACCGGAGGCAGGACGAGCGGCCCCACCCCCTGCTCGGCGGGGCGCACGGCGACCGTGGCGTCCGCCGTCGGCGCGGCGACGGCGGCCAGCCCGGCGGGCGTCGGGTGCTGGAACACCTGGCGGGCCGTCACCTTGAGCCCCGCCTTGCGGGCCCGGCTCACGAACCGGATGGAGACGATGCTGTCGCCGCCCAGCTCGAAGAAGTTGTCCTCAGGACCCACCGCGGGCAGCCCGAGGACCTCGGCCATCAGCCGGGCCAGCAGCTCCGCCGGACCCTCGCCGGACACCGGTCCCGCGACGGGCGCCACGACCGGGGCGGGTGCGGTGACCCGGGGCTCCGGCGGTGCGGGGAGCGCGCGGCGGTCGAGCTTGCCGTTGGGGGAGAGGGGGATCGCGGGGATCTCCATGAAGACGCTCGGCACCATGTACTCGGGCAGCTGAGTCGTGGCGTGCGCCCGCAGCGCGTCCGGATCGAAGGACGCACCCGCCGCGGGGACCGCGTACGCCACGAGCCTGCGGCTCCCCGGCCGGTCCTCGCGGATGACGGTGACGGTGCGCTGGATGCCTGGTGTGGTGGTGAGGACGGTGTCGATCTCGCCGAGTTCGATGCGGAAGCCGCG